>NZ_BAZI01000829.1 GCF_001310775.1 Stenotrophomonas pictorum JCM 9942 | reverse complement strand
CCACAACGCGTGCTCGGCGCGGGTCAACCCGACGTAGAGCAGCCGCGCGGTTTCGGCCGCGTCCTCGGCGCCGACCTGCTGGCCGATGGCCTTCCAGTCGGCATCGTCCTTGTCGATCTTCCAATGCAGCACGCGCTGCTGCCCGTCGTGCACGGTGCGGTGGTTGCTGCTGTCCGGGGCGCTGGTGGCGATGCGACGAACGGCAGGTACACCAGCGGGTATTCCAGGCCCTTGCTCTTGTGCAGGGTGATGATCTGCACCCGGCGCGCGTCCGACTCCAGCCGCAACAGCTGCGCCTCGTCGCCCTCGTCGGCGTGGGCGATCCGGGTCTGCAGCCAGTCCAGCAGGCCGTGCAGGCCGATGCTGCGGTGACTGGCCTCCTGCAGCTGTTCGGCCAGCTGCAGGTAGTTGGTCAGCCGGCGCTCGCCATCGACCAGCGCCAGCAGGCGTTCGGCCTGTTCGGCGCACAGCTCCGACAGCAGCGCCAGCACGCCGCCACGCTGCCAG
>NZ_BAZI01000828.1 GCF_001310775.1 Stenotrophomonas pictorum JCM 9942 | reverse complement strand
TGGCGATCGTGTTCGGCGCCTCGGCGTGGCTGCTGCTGGCCGCCACGCTGGTCGCGTTGCTGCAGTACCTGGGCCTGTCACTGTTCATATCGCTGCTGGTCCCCACCCTCGCCAGTCTGGCGATGGCCGGCTATGCGATCTGGCGGGTGTCGTACTTCTTCCACCACACCGGCATGCATGCCACCCGCCGGCAGCTGTCGCGGATGGGCCTGTTCGATGAGCCCGGCGATGAAGATCCCGATGCCCACGTGACCGTGCCCGGGGACAACCCGCCATGAAGTTCGAAGTCCTGCAGCGCCGCGTGCGGCGCGCCGAAGCCGTGGTGCAGGTCCGCAGCACCGAAACCCTCAGCCAGTGGAATTTGCTCAACCACGTCTGGCGGCGCGCCTGGACCCCCGGACGCATCGTCATCGCCGGCCTGGCCGGCGGCTTTGCGGCCGGCAAGCTGGAGCCCGGTGGCGCCTTCAGCGGTGGCCGCTGGCTACAGATGATCGGCTCGGTCTCCGGAC
>NZ_BAZI01000827.1 GCF_001310775.1 Stenotrophomonas pictorum JCM 9942 | reverse complement strand
GCCGCGGCGAGGAAGGCGCCGGCCGGCACCCGGGCAAGGGTCTGCAGCAGGTCCCAGATCGAGTCCACACCGGGAATCTTGTCGGCGAAAAATTCGGTGACGGCCAGTGCGCCGGAGGTGCCCAGCACCCACCAGGACTGCGTGGCCTGCAGCGCCGGCGGCAGCTCGACCCAGCCCAGCAGCCCGGCCAGGCCCACGCCGAACACGGTCAGATACACCCGGATGCCGGCCAGCCAGGCCAGCAGGATGCCGATGACAAAGATATGGGCGTCGGTCACGGTCGTCGGTCCATGAGGAAACTGTGAGCAGGGTCCAACTATCGGGCATGGCCGCGGTGAATGCCAGATCCGGCCTGCCGGCGCCCTGGCCGGGGGTCGTTTACACTGCCGTGTCGTTTCGAACGGAGCAGAAGCGCCCGTCTTCACTCACGGGTGCCGGCCACTGCCATGAACAACCGATCGCCTTCCCGTTTCCAGATCACCCCGCGCGGCGCCGGTGGCACCCGCCCGGGCTGG
>NZ_BAZI01000826.1 GCF_001310775.1 Stenotrophomonas pictorum JCM 9942 | reverse complement strand
GCGCTGGGGTGGGCCATCGCGCGGCGCTGCTGAAGGGGCGGGCCAACTATCTGTGCCGCTACCGGCTCGACCAGGCGCGCGGCGAGCCGCGTTTCAGCAGCCCCGAGCAGGTGGCGCAGTTCCAGCGGGTACTGGCCTGGTCCGGGCGCACCCAGTACGGCGACATGGCCGAGCTGGACGGGCTGGCCGACGATTCGCCGCTGCTGCCGATGGTCACCTCCACCGTCGACAACTGCCTGGGGACGGACTGCCCGTTCTGGACCGACTGTTTCGTCGTGCGCGCGCGGCAGCGGGCGCAGGAGGCCGACCTGGTGGTGGTCAACCACCACCTGCTCCTGGCCGATCTGGCGCTCAAGCAGGAGGGCTTCGGCGAAATCCTGCCCGGCGCGCAGGCGTTCGTGATCGACGAGGCCCACCAGCTGCCGGAACTGGCGGCCAATTTCTTCGGCGAAGGATTCGGCATGCGACCGTGGCAGGAGCTGGCGCGCGACTGCCTGGCCGAATGCCGCAGCGTGG
>NZ_BAZI01000825.1 GCF_001310775.1 Stenotrophomonas pictorum JCM 9942 | reverse complement strand
CCCTGCGGCCCCCCCCCCGCCAGCGAAGCCGTCATCGACACCGTGCCCGGACAGATCGCATTGCCGGCCAATGCCCCGCCCATGCAGGTGGAAGAGCGGCAGGAAACGCCCACGCCAGTGGCATTCCAGCAGATGCTGCAGAGCATGGCGACCGCGGAAGCACGCACAACGGCCGCACCCGTGGTCCTCGCCACAAGCGTCACCCCGGATGTGAACAGTCCGGAGTTTGAAGACGCCTTCGGGGCCCGCATCGGTTGGCTGGCCGACCAGAAGATCGGCCATGCCCATATCCGCGTCACTCCGCACGAAATGGGGCCGATCGAGGTGAAGCTGCAGCTTGATGGCGACCGTCTGCATGCCAGCTTCAGCAGCGCCAACGCCGACGTGCGCCAGGCGCTGGAGAGCAGCCTGCCAAGGTTGCGCGACATGCTGGGCGAACAGGGGCTGCAGCTGGCCCAGGCCGATGTCGGCCAGCAACAGAGTGCGCCGGAACGCGATGCGGCGGGCCCGGACGCCGGCG
>NZ_BAZI01000824.1 GCF_001310775.1 Stenotrophomonas pictorum JCM 9942 | reverse complement strand
CCCCGCTGTCCACGCCGCCGCGCGTTCGCGCACGGCCTCCCTCGTGCGTCGCCTCGGGGAGGCGACAGCTGCGATCACTCCGCCTCGTCGGGGTCCGCCTTCCAGTAGCCGGTGGCGCGGATCCATTCCTTGGGCACCTGCAGGTGGCCTTCGATGAACTTGCGCATCATCCGCGCGCGCCGTGATTCGGCGGCGATCCAGTAGAACGCATCGCCATCGGGCTGTTCGAAATCCACCAGCGCGTCCTCCAGCAGGGTGCTGCTGGCCGCAGCGAAGCCGTTGCGTTCGAACCAGTGCACGGTCACCTGCGCATCGCTGTCCAGCGGCTGGCGGTCGGCTTCCTCGGGGATCTCGATGAACACCTCGGCCACGGCGTGTTCGGGCAGCTCCTCCAGCCGCCGGGCGATGGCCGGCAACGCGGTTTCATCGCCGATCAGCACATAACTGTCGAAGTCGTCGGCGATCACATGCGAGCCGCGCGGGCCGGCCACCACCAGCGCATCGCCCGGTTGCGCGCTG
>NZ_BAZI01000823.1 GCF_001310775.1 Stenotrophomonas pictorum JCM 9942 | reverse complement strand
GCCAGTACCAACACTCGGCAAATCGGTCGCCCAGCAGCAGGCCGGCCTGGTCTACACGCGTGAGCGCGGGCGGCGAGACCTGGCGGCTGATGGGCTATGCCGGGCAGCGCGCGGTCGAGCAGTTCCTGGCCATTCCGCCGGGGCCGCAGACAGGCCCGCTGCACGCGGGCGGGGTGATCGATCTGGACAGTGGTTACGGCGGCCTGGACGCGCGCTGGGCCTGGCAGGGCACGCTGGCCGGGCAGCCGCTGGATCTGGTGGTGGGTGCCAATGCCGACCGCCAGCGCCAGCACCGGACCGGCTACGAGAACTTTGTCGGCGACACCGTGGGGATCAAGGGGCGGCTGCGCCGCGACCAGCATGACCGGGTGTGGAATATCGACCAGTTCGCGCAGGCGTGGTGGCAGTTCAGTCCGCGCGGGTCGGCATTGCTGGGCGCGCGCCACAGCCAGGTGCGGTTCGCCTTGCGTGACCACTACCGCACCGCGGCCAATCCCGACGACAGCGGCCAGCGCG
>NZ_BAZI01000822.1 GCF_001310775.1 Stenotrophomonas pictorum JCM 9942 | reverse complement strand
TGCGCTGCAGCAGCCAGACCTGGCGCGCGGCGGTCGCGGGCTGCGGCCGGGCCAGTGATCCGCGGGTTTCGAAGGTGGCATCCACGCCCCATTCGGCCATCCAGCGGGCCGGATCCAGCGCCGGGGACGGCCCTTCATGCACCAGGAACTCGCCAACATCGAAGCCGATGCCGCCAGCGCCGATGATCGCCACCTTGTCGGCAGCCGTTACCCGGCCCAGCAGCACATCCAGATAGCTGACCACCATCGGGTGGTCAGCGCCGGGGAAGCTGGCCTTGCGCGGGGTGATGCCGGTGGCGATCACCACCTCGTCGAAGCTGCTCAATGCCTCGACATCGGCGCGGGTGTTCAAGCGCATATCGACCCCGGTTTCGGCCAGCTGATGGCGGAAGTAGCGCAGCGTCTCGTGGAATTCCTCCTTGCCGGGGATGCGCTTGGCCACGTTGAACTGGCCGCCGATCTCGCCGGCCGCATCGAACAGGGTCACCTGATGGCCGCGCTCGGCGGCCACGGTGGCGCAGG
>NZ_BAZI01000821.1 GCF_001310775.1 Stenotrophomonas pictorum JCM 9942 | reverse complement strand
CTGCGCCGGGACCACCATGCGCCGCCGGCCAGCACTACCAGCGCCAGACACCCCAGCACCAGCCACCCGCCGGGCGCCAACGGCCACCAGCCCGGCGCTGCAGGCAGATGTACATCACGCAGCGGCAACTGGAGGGGCGTCATCTCTGCGCTCCGCCCGATCCACCGTTCAACCACGCGTCACTGGGTGCATCACTGGACAGTACCTGTACCCGCACGCGTCGCCCCGGCAGCATCCGGCACAGGGTTTCGACCGGTGCGATGAAAGCCGCATGCCATGCCTCGCGAGTGGACGCCGATGCCAGGTCAAGCTCCAGGCGACCGTCCGGGGTAGCCAGCGGCAGCACACATGCGGAGGGCGCCAGTTCCAGGGGATCCACCAGCAGGATCAGGTGTACATCCACATGCATCGACAACGCCGACCAGATGGCGGCCGGGACGGCCAGCGCACTGGCCGGATCGGCCATCACCACCACCCGGGCTCCGGGATGCGCCAGCCGTCCGGCTTGCTCCAGCGCGGTCG
>NZ_BAZI01000820.1 GCF_001310775.1 Stenotrophomonas pictorum JCM 9942 | reverse complement strand
CCCAGCGGCCCCACGCCGACCAGCGCGGTGCGACGCACGCCGGGCACGGTGTTGAACACCGGCTCGACCTGCTCGGTGTACAGCGGCCCGGTGGCGGTTTCCACGCGCTGGGTCTTGCGCCCGCAGAACCACAGCCGCCCCTGCGCATCGAACCAGCCCACATCGCCCATGCGGTGCACGATGCGCTCGCTGCCGTCGGCCAGCACCTCGCGGATCTTGGCCGCGGCGGTGGCCTGCGGCCGGTTGAAATAGCTGTCGGTGGTGGTGGGCCCGGTCACGGTGATCTCGCCGACCTCGCCCACGGGCAGTTCGCGCACACCGCTCCAGTTGGCGATGGGTTCATCGGTGATGGCGATGATGCGCACCTGGTTGGGCGCCACCACCGCGCCGACACAGGTGCCGGCACCACTTTCGGTCGCCGCGCGGGTCGCCTCCAGCTCACGGCCTTCGATCACCGCCACCGGCAGGCATTCGGTGGCGCCATAGGGCGTCCAGAACTGGCCGTCGGCCGGCATCAGCGCGCGGATCTTGG
>NZ_BAZI01000819.1 GCF_001310775.1 Stenotrophomonas pictorum JCM 9942 | reverse complement strand
TGCAGTTCGACCGCGCCCCGCCGCCCGCCGCGCCGGTGCTGGCGGACGATGCCGGCGATATCCCCGATGACACCCTGCTGTTCGAGCAGAGCCCGGAGCTGTACCTGTGGCTGGGCTCGGACGCCCTGGCGATGGAATGAAGACGATGACAACCTCCCTGCCCCGCGTGCTGATCCCGCTGCTGCTGTGCCTGAGCGCCCCGCTGGCCGCCCAGACGCTGCCCGAATGGGAGCAACTCACTCCCGCCCAGCGCGAAACCCTGATCGCCCCGGTCCGCGACCGCTGGAACGCATCGCCCGAGCGCCGCCAGCGCATGTACGAACACGCCCGCGGCTGGCAGCAGATGACACCCGAGCAGCGCGAACAGGCCCGCCGCGGCATGCACCGGTTCGAACACATGACGGCCGAGCAGCGGCGCGACGCGCAGGCGCTGTTCGCCAGGATGCGCGGCATGGACAAGCAGCAGCGCCAGCAGCTGCGCGAGCAGTGGCACAAGATGACGCCCGAACAGCGCCGGCAGTGGGTGCAGG
>NZ_BAZI01000818.1 GCF_001310775.1 Stenotrophomonas pictorum JCM 9942 | reverse complement strand
AAGGGCACCGCGCACAGGATCATGCCCGGCGCGCCAGCGCGACCGGGAATGCGATGGACATGCTCGCCCGGCTCGGCCAGCAACGTGGGCACCACCAACGTGTCCAGCCGCGCCAGCAACCCGCGCGACTCGGACAGCATCGCCGGCGAATCGTGGTTGCCGCCCAGCACCACCAGCCGCGCGCCGGTATCGCGCAAGGCGACGATGAACTGGTTGTACTGCTCGCGCGCGTAGCTGGGCGGGGTGCCGGTATCGAACACGTCGCCGGCCACCAGCACCGCATCGACCTGGTGCTCACGCACCTGCCCGATCAGCCAGTCCAGAAACGCCGCATGTTCGGCTTCGCGCGACTGGCCGAGGAAGTTCTGGCCCAGGTGGAGATCGGAGGTGTGCAGCAGGCGCATGTGGGGCGGTTCCCGGAAGGAAGCGGATGGCGCGGAGCGCATCCGGTGTGGCGAAGAGCGGCAAGTGTGCACCGCCGGCGATGCTGCGGCCATGCCAGCACGGCGGCGTCGCAGCCGCTGCGACCG
>NZ_BAZI01000817.1 GCF_001310775.1 Stenotrophomonas pictorum JCM 9942 | reverse complement strand
GTAGCCCTGGGCCAGGTCGGTCATGGCGAAGGCGGGCGCGGCCCCCAGGCTGCCGAGCAGCGCGGCACCGAGGGCGAGTGAGGTGGACTTGCGGATGTCGATGGCCATGGTCGGGGTGTCTCCGGTATCGGCTTGGGCCGGGGGAGGTCGGAGCTTAGCAAGCGCCTGCCGAAAAAAGCGTTAGCTTTCCACGACGACAGGCGCATGACCGCCGATCAGACGTGGTCGACAGTGCTGGTCTCATCGCGCTTCTCGCGCGGGGGCAGCGGCTGCTCGCCCTTGACCAGGAACCACACGTTCTCGGCGATGTTGGTGGCATGGTCGCCGATGCGCTCCAGGTTCTTGGCCATGAACAGCAGGTGCGTGCACGGGGTGATGTTGCGCGGGTCTTCCATCATGTAGGTGAGCAGCTCGCGGAACAGCGCGGTGTACTGGGCGTCCAGGCGGGCGTCATCCTCGCGCAGCTTCAGCGCGGCCTCGGCGTCGTTGTCGCGGTAGGCGTCCATGGCGCGCCGTACCTGCTGCGCGGCCAGCC
>NZ_BAZI01000816.1 GCF_001310775.1 Stenotrophomonas pictorum JCM 9942 | reverse complement strand
GCAGTCGCGCCAGCCCGAACACGATCACCGCCAGGCACACCAGCAGCAGCGCCCGCAGCGCCCGCGGCGCGTTGCCGGAGGTGGCGAACTGCCACCACAGCTCGTTCCGGTATTCCACATGGCTGTAGACGAAGAACAGCAGCCAGAGGGTGGCCGCCAGCACCAGCGCCACATTGCGCAGCCATGGCCATGACCAGGCTTCATCAAGCAGGGCGCCCTGCCGGTAGAACTCGCGGCGCGCGGTCCACAGCGCGAGCGCGGCCAGCGGCAGCAGCAGTGCCACCAGCAGATGCCCGCCGCGCAGCCACACCGGCAGCGGCAGTACGGTGCACAACGCGAACGCCAGCAGCCATGCCGAATGGCTGCGGCGCTGCAGGCCCTGACCGATGAGCAGCAATGCCACGCCGCCCAGGCTGCCCAGCAGGTGCGAGGTTTCGATCACCGGCAGCGAGGCGGACAGCTGCCGGTGGCGTGGTAGCGGCAAGGTCCCGTCGATCACCAGCAAGCTGCCCACCGCGAACACCGCCAGCGCGAGCAG
>NZ_BAZI01000815.1 GCF_001310775.1 Stenotrophomonas pictorum JCM 9942 | reverse complement strand
CTGAGCCCGCTCGGAGCGGGCGATCAGCACCTGGCTGTCGGCCGGGCGGATCTGCACCAGCGGCGAGAGCAGCTGCTGCCACCACGGCCGGGTGGCGCCGGTGCCTGCGGCAGTTGTTCGGGCAGGGTTTCCAGGGCATTGGCCCATTGCGTCAGCTGTTCGGCCGCCTGCGCACGCACGCCCGGGCCCAGTGCATCGAGCGCGTTGCGCTCCTGGATCAGCGCCTGGCGCAGGTTGAGGTAGTCCGGACTGTCGATGCTTTCCAGCACCCCGGCTGCCAGGCCATACAGGCGTCGCGCCCCGTCCAGATCGCCGGCATAGATCAGCCGTTGCTGGGCCTGGCTGAGCAGCAGCTCGGCCTCCTCGCGGCGCACGGCCTGCACCCCCTGGCGCGAACGGTCGGCCAGACGGGCGAGGTTTTCCTCCAGCAGTGCGTTGCGCTGGCCAAGGCCCAGCACTTCGTCGCGCAACACCCGGTTGGTCGCGGCCGCGTCCTGGATGCTGCGGGCATTGGCGCGCTGGTCGCGACGCAGGGCGTCCACG
>NZ_BAZI01000814.1 GCF_001310775.1 Stenotrophomonas pictorum JCM 9942 | reverse complement strand
TGGCAGGGCTCGGCCCGTGGCTGGAAAAGAACGCCGACAGCTTCCCGGCGCTGGTGGTACTGCCGCAGGTGCCCCAGGACGAGGAATGGCTGGGCCGCAACGCGCGCATGGCGCTGGCCGCGCTGGATGCGGCCAGTACCGAGTTCCACGCCGATCCGCAGCGCATTTACCTCACCGGCATGTCGATGGGCGGCTACGGCACCTGGAACTGGCCTTGATGCAGCCCCAGCGCTTCGCCGCGCTGGTGCCGGTGTGTGCGGCGATCACCGCCCCGCGCATAGGCCGCACCACATTGCGGGTGGATCAGGTGGCCGATGAGACCGATCCCTACACCGCCGTGGCCACCCGGCTGCGCGGGGTACCGGTGTGGATGTTCCATGGCGCCGATGACACCGTGGTGCCACCGACCGATGCGCGCCTGATCGCGCAGGCCGCACAGCGGGTCGGCGCCGACCTGCGCTACACCGAACTGCCTGGTGTCGGCCACAACGCCTGGGATCCGACCTACCGCGATCCGGCGATGTGGGCGTGGCTGTTCCAG
>NZ_BAZI01000813.1 GCF_001310775.1 Stenotrophomonas pictorum JCM 9942 | reverse complement strand
GCGCAGCGGCCGCAGGTGCTGATCGCCGGCATGGGCCGGTTCGGCCAGATCGTCGGCCGCGTGCTGACCGCCCAGCGCATTCCGTTCGTCGCGCTGGAATCGGACCCGGAAACGGTCGAGGACCTGCGCCGCTTCGGCAACAAGCTCTATTACGGCGACCCGACCCGCCCGGATCTGCTGCGGGCGGCCGGTGCCGAGCACATCCGCGTGTTCGTGATGGCCATGGACAACCCGGAAACCAATCTGCGCGCGGTACGGCTGGTACGGCGCCTGTATCCACACGCCACCGTGCTGGCACGCGCGCGCAACCGCCAGCACGCATGGAAGCTGCTGGACATGTCGGCCGAACCGTTCCGCGAAGTGCTCGGCTCCAGCCTGGAAGCCAGCGAGCGGGTGCTGACCGCGCTGGGCATCGCCACGGCGGTGGCGCAGGACCATGTGCAGCGTTTCCGCGAGCACGATGCGCAGCTGGCTCCGGGCCCAGCACCTGGTCTATGACGACGAGGCGGCGGTGATGCCAGACCTCGCGCGCGCGCGCG
>NZ_BAZI01000812.1 GCF_001310775.1 Stenotrophomonas pictorum JCM 9942 | reverse complement strand
GTGGCGTTCGGCCAGCGCCAGGCAGATCGATGCGGCGTACCCGCACGCGTCGGCGGCGGTGGCCAGCGGCAGGGCGCGCAGGTACAGGGCGATGGCCAGGCGGTCATCGCCGGTGAAGTCGGCCAGGGTTTCCCACAGGAACGGATGGTCGCGGCCCTCGGCAGCCACGGCATGGCCGTAGTCGGCCAGTGCGCGGTACGCGGCTTGCGCGGCCTCGGCATCGCCGGACTGACCGGCGTGGAGGATGGTGTCGGTCAGTTCCACGACGCGGGCGTGGATATCCGGAGGTATGTTCATTGGGACTGCTGGCAGAGACGGGGGGCGGATTCTACGGACTCAGCCCGGCAGCCGCGGGAAGCCGTGTTCATCGCGCTCCTCGGCCACCGCCTGGTCCTGGATCTGCTGGCGCAGGTCACGGCGATTGAGGGGCAGCGGGATCTCGCCCCGCCGCTGGCGCAACGCGTTGAGCAGGCAGTGCCGGGCCAGCGCGTCGTCGCCCTGTTCGGCGAAGCTTCGCCCAGCGCTTCCCACGCCTGCGGACCGGCA
>NZ_BAZI01000811.1 GCF_001310775.1 Stenotrophomonas pictorum JCM 9942 | reverse complement strand
CCCTCACCGGCCAGCGCCAGTGCGCAGGCCGCGCCAACCACACCGCCACCGACCACCACCGCATCCCATTGTCCACGCCGGCTCATCGCCCTTCGCTCCTGCACAGTTCCGGCACGTGGCCACGGAATCCCATTGCCCCGCCAACCAGGAACGACTGCACCGCACTGGCCTGCGCCGCCGCGACCAGCCCAAGGCTGCGCAACGGCCGCAACAGCGGCGTGGCGTTGCTGGTCAGTCGCGCCAACCCGTCGGAAAAGGCCACGGTCTGTTCACGGTCCGGCGCACGCCGTTGCACGTAGGCCGTGAGCAGCGCATCGCTGCCCGGATCCAGCATGCCGTCGCCGATCAGCTCGGCCAGCGTCAACGCATCGCGCAGGCCGAGGTTGAAGCCCTGCGCACCCAGCGGTGGATGGTCTGCGCCGCGTTGCCCAACAGCAGCGCACGCTCGCCCACCAGCCTCTGTGCCAGCACCTGGATCAGCGGATAGCGCTGCGCGGACCGCTTTCCAGCAGGCGCCCGGCGCGCCAGCCCATCGCGTCCTGCACC
>NZ_BAZI01000810.1 GCF_001310775.1 Stenotrophomonas pictorum JCM 9942 | reverse complement strand
GGTGCGTGGTGCCGGCCTGGCGATCCAGCGCGTCGAGCGCGGCACCCGCATCGACCTCACTGGCTGGCCTGCCGACCCGGCCCGGCAGGCCGCCGTGGCCAAGCTGCTGCACGATCCGATGACCCAGTCGCTGCTGGCCGACATCGACCAGGCGCAGACGCTGTTCAACAGCGTCGGCCGCGGCACGCTGGAGCGTATCGCGCTGGAGGATCTGGCCGCGGCCAACAAGCGCCTGGGCCTGGCCCTGGCCGATGACGAGATCGACTATCTGCGCCAGCGCTATGGCGAACTGGGCCGTGATCCGTCCGACGTCGAACTGATGATGTTCGCGCAGGCCAACTCCGAGCACTGCCGCCACAAGATCTTCAACGCCAGCTGGACCATCGACGGCACCGAGCAGGACCGCTCGCTGTTCAAGATGATCAAGTACACCCACCAGCAGACCCCGCAGCACACGTTGAGCGCCTACAGCGACAACGCCGCGGTGGTGGCCGGTGCGCCGGCCGCGCGCTTCCGCCCGGACCCGGCCAGCGGCAAGTACCGCAGTGAAGCGG
>NZ_BAZI01000809.1 GCF_001310775.1 Stenotrophomonas pictorum JCM 9942 | reverse complement strand
CAGGCGCCGGCCGGCGCGTCACCGGCGTCGTCGATGGCTGCCGTGCCTCGGGGGCGGCGCGCAGGAAGGTGGCCAACGGCCGACGAGGCGGAGTGGTTTCTTCGGTCATGGGTGGCAAGGCCGGCGCATTGGCCTCATTCAAGCACGGCGCACGCCGGTGATGCGCATCCAGTCGCCATCGCGCACGGCGTCGAGCTGGTCGAACCATGCCGCATAACGCTGCAGCAGCTCGTCTTCCTGGCCGTGCAGGATGCCCGACAGGGCGATGCGGCCGCCGGGCGCCACGCGCGCGGCCAGCAGCTCGGCCAGCGCATCCAGCGCCGAGGCCAGGATATTGGCCACCACGATCGGGTAGGTCCGCACCGGCTCGTCCTCGGGCAGGTAGGCGGCGATCTGCATGCCGTTGCGCTCGCCATTGTCGGCGGTGGCGATCAGTGCCTGCGGGTCGTTGTCCACACCGGTGGCACTGCCGGCGCCCAGCTTGAGCGCGGCCAGCGCGAGGATGCCCGAGCCGCAGCCGAAATCGAGCACGGCCTGGCCGGCCAGCAGA
>NZ_BAZI01000808.1 GCF_001310775.1 Stenotrophomonas pictorum JCM 9942 | reverse complement strand
CCGCTCGCGCGATTGCATGCAGATCGCCGGCACCAGCACCGAGCAGGACCTGACCCGGGCCTGCGAAGGGCTGGCCGATGGCCTGAAGCAGGCCGGCAGCGCACCGGCCGAGGTGACCTATATGGAGGCCTGCCCGTCGCCCTCGCAGGGCGTGTGCCGGAACATCTTCGGTGGCAGGTTCGACGGCCACTACTACGAGCGCACCGCCGACAGTCTGGAAGGTCTGCCGCAGAGCTGCAGCATGGGCGGCGGCACCTGGGTGGCCGGATGAATATGGCCGTTTGAACCGGGCCGGTTGATTCTGGCGGAACCAGCAGGGCCGGCCGCGGGTTTGCGCGCCGGCCTTTTTCTTTCGGTGGCATGTTCGCCGGGCAGCGGCTGGAGGCGGCATGCGGCGGCATGTCAGCCTGGCCGACTGCGCGGTCGCGCCGCTGCTGCTCTCCGCCGCCTGGGCCGATCCGATCAGCAACCGTTATCCGTTGTTGCGCGGTCGCTGGCACGCCCGTCCTTCGCCCGCGCGATGGAGGAGGCACGACTGCCGGCACCTGTTCCCGCCGGGC
>NZ_BAZI01000807.1 GCF_001310775.1 Stenotrophomonas pictorum JCM 9942 | reverse complement strand
CAAGCTCGGTGCCGCCTTGCAACTCGCCGCCGCTGCCCATGGCCTGCGCCGCGCACCGCGTCTGATGCTCAGCACGGCCATCGATTCGCCGCAGCTGATCGGGCCGTGGCATCCGGTCCTGCTGCTGCCGGCACGTGGCCTGCAGCGCATGGACGATGACCAGCTGGACATGGCGCTGACCCACGAGCTGGTCCACCTGCAACGCCGCGACCTGTGGCTGGGCCTGGTGCCGGCACTGGCCCAGCACCTGTTCTTCTTCCACCCGCTGGTCCACCTGGCCGCCCGCGAATACGGCATTGCCCGCGAAGCGGCGGTGGACGCCGCCGTGGTTGCCGGGAATCGCCACTGCCGCCACCACTACGGACGCCTGCTGCTGCAATTGGGCGTCGCTCCACGTCCCGGCGCTGGATTGGCCAGTGCCTCGCCCAGCTTCCTCAGTCTGAAGCGGAGATTGCTCATGTTGCAGGACACCCCATCTTTCCCGCGCGCCGGCGCGGTGCTGATTCTTGCCGTCGTCGCGCTGGTCGGCGTGGCACCGCTGCGGCTGGTGGCGATGCCG
>NZ_BAZI01000806.1 GCF_001310775.1 Stenotrophomonas pictorum JCM 9942 | reverse complement strand
CTGGCGGCCGACCAGCCCGTTGCCCCGAGCCCACCTCCAGCCGGCCCTCCACCAGGTTCTCCTGCAACGGGATCACCCGCACGTAGCGTGGAAGGTCGATGCCGACCAGGGCCACCGAGGCGGTCGCATCGCCGCGACGCCCGAACGCCGGACCGGACACCACCGGCGAGACCGCGCTGACCCCGGGCAGACGCTCGATCACCTCCAGCACCTGCTGCCAGTTGTCGATGGGGCGCAGCGACTGCGGGCGCGGCTCCTCCAGCACCAGCTGCAGGGTGCCCGGTGCCGCCGGCACGATCTGGTTGACCTCGCGCGGCGCCTCCACCCGGACATGCGCCTGGGTACCGAGCGTGCGTTCAATCAGGTTCTGCTGCAGACCGGCGATCAGCGCGGTGACGAACACGATCACCGACACGCCCACCGCGATACCGAACAGGATCAGCAGCGACTGCGCCCGGCCCTGCCGCAGAAAGCGCATCGCGATGGTGAACTCGATCCACATGGCTCAGCCGGCGTCGCCGGCATCGGCCGCGACGGCCGTTTGCGCCACCGGCGGCGGCTG
>NZ_BAZI01000805.1 GCF_001310775.1 Stenotrophomonas pictorum JCM 9942 | reverse complement strand
GGCCGAGGGCGCGGTGGACAAGCGGGTGCGCGAGGCGCTCAGGCAGCTGGATCCGAATTTCAAGCCCGATTACATCGGCGCGGCGCCGTTTCCCGGCTTCCGCGAGGTGATCGTGTCCGGGCAGGTGCTGTACGTCACCGATGACGGCCGTTATCTGATGCAGTCGGCCCCGTACGACATCGAAAAGCGCGGCATGGCCACCAGCCCGGGCCTGCTGGCCTACCGCCGCGGCCTGCTGGACACGCTGCCGCACGCCGACCGCATCGTGTTCGCGCCGCCCAACGCCAAGTACACCATCAGCGTGTTCACCGATATCGAGTGCGGCTACTGCCGCAAGCTGCACCAGGACATCGCCGAGCTCAACCGCAACGGCATCGCCGTGGAATACCTGGCGTTCCCGCGCATGGGCCTGGGCAGCAAGGACTACACCGACATGATCTCGGTCTGGTGCGCGGCCGACCGCAAGGCCGCGTTGACCGCCGCCAAGGGCGGGCAGCCGGTGCCGTCGCGGACCTGCACCAACCCGGTGGCGATGCAGTACAACCTCGGCCAGCAGCTGGGCAT
>NZ_BAZI01000804.1 GCF_001310775.1 Stenotrophomonas pictorum JCM 9942 | reverse complement strand
CGGCGCCTGGCAACGGCGCAGCACCGCGATCAGCCCGGCATCGGCGATCACGCAACCGATGCGCGCGGCGGCCAGTGCGTGCGCCTTGGACAACGTACGCAGCACGGCGAGGTTGTCATGCCGGTCCATCAGGGTCGTGGCCGAGGGTTGCGCGGCGAATTCGCCATAGGCCTCGTCCACCACCACCAGGGCCTGCCCGCGCAAGGCGGTGGCGACAGTCTCGACCTGTGCCAGCGGGATGCTGCGCCCGCCCGGATTGGAGGGCGAGCACAGGAACACCAGCCTGGCGTTGCCCTGCCTGGCCGCGGCGATGATGGCGTCGCTATCGGGCACCAGCCCGTCGGCGCTGTCGCGCAACGGCACTTCCAGCGCGGGCGCGTTCTGCAGGCGCGCGCTGACCGCATACATGCCAAACACCGGCGGAGTGAACAGCACCGCATCACGCTGCGGTTCGCACAGCGCGCGCACCAGCAGGTCGATGGCCTCGTCGCTGCCGCGGCCGATCAGCAACTGCTCCGCCTGGCAGCCGTACAGTTGCGCCAGCCGCGTGCGCAACGCCTGCGGCTGCGG
>NZ_BAZI01000803.1 GCF_001310775.1 Stenotrophomonas pictorum JCM 9942 | reverse complement strand
CTGGGCGCCGCTATGCCGCCTCCGAGCGGGCGCCGGCAGGGCGTCTGCGGCGTACCGGACTGGCGGTGTGGCTGCTGCTGGTCGGTACGCTGATGCCGTGGCTGGCGAGTCTGGCGATGGTGGCGGGGCTGCATGAGATTTCAGCCATCGCACCGCGGTTGGAGCGGGTCGCCGAGCAGTTTTCACTGGCAACCCTGGTGGCTGCCTTCATCGGCGCACTGGCGGCCTGTCTGCTGGTGCCTAAGCGGCCGTCGTGGCGGCTGCTGGATATCGATGACCTGGCCGCCTTGCGCCTGCGCCGCTTCGCGTGGGCGGCGGCAGGCTTGACCTGGCTGACGATGCTGCTGCGGGCGGTGAACGCCGCCGCGCGGACCTCGCAGGTAGGCACGGTGACGCTCGATGGCCTGATCGCGTTGACCTATGTGGTGCTGATCATGTCGATGCTGGTGACCTTGGCCGCGCTGCACCGGCGCCGGGCGGCAGGAGGCGGCCAGGGTCGAGCAGGAGGATGCCGGCAGTGGGCGCGCGCCGAGTGCGCCGCGCAGCGGCTGGCTGGTGGTGGCGCGTCTGGGCGG
>NZ_BAZI01000802.1 GCF_001310775.1 Stenotrophomonas pictorum JCM 9942 | reverse complement strand
TTACTTCAGCCGCGCCAGCGCCTGTCCAAGCTGCACCGGGCTTTCGGCCTTCAGCGAGGGATCGAAATCGGCCACGCCCGGCGGCAGCAGCACGATCACCGTGGAGCCGTAATTGAAACGCGCCATCTCGGCGAAGCGTTCCAGCGTGATGCCCTTGCCACGCCAGTCCTTGCGGGTGATGCGATCGCCATAGGCCGGGATTTCCTCACCGCTCCACACCGTCTCCACGCCCGAAACCAGCAGTGCGCCGACCATCACCTGCACCATCGGGCCGAAGTCGGTGTCGAAGTGGCACACCAGCCGCTCGTTGCGGGCGAACAGGCGCGGCACGTTGGCCACCGCGTCGGTGCCAACGCTGAACAGACGGCCGGGCACGTGCACGGTCTCGCGCAGGGTGCCGGTCCACGGCATGTGCACGCGGTGGTAGTCGCGCGGAGACAGGTACACCGTGGCGAACAGGCCGTTGTGGAACGGCGCCGCGTCGGCGGCGTCGCCCAGCAGCTCGGCGGCGGTGAACGACTGGCCCTTTGCCTGGAAGATGCGACCGTCGGCGATCGGGCCCAGCTGGCTGATGCG
>NZ_BAZI01000801.1 GCF_001310775.1 Stenotrophomonas pictorum JCM 9942 | reverse complement strand
TGCTGGCCGAGGAGGGCGCGGGGGGCGGACATCGTTTCCGCCGGCGAGCTGGAACGCGCGCTGCGCGCGGGCATCGCCGCGGCCGATATCGTGTTCTCCGGGGTCGGCAAGTCCGATGCGGAGATCGTGCTGGCGCTGGAAGTGGGCATTGGCCGTTTCAACATCGAATCGCGGGCCGAGCTGGACAGCCTCCAGCGCATCGCCGCCGCGCGCGGGCTGATGGCCACCGCCGCGGTGCGGATCAATCCGGACGTGGACGCACAGACCCACGCCAAGATCTCCACCGGCAAGGCCGAGAACAAGTTCGGCGTTTCCATCGCCGAGGCCCGCGGCTGGTTCCAGGCGCGGGCGCAATGGCCGAATGTGCGCCTGGACGGGCTGCACATGCACATCGGCTCGCAACTGCTCAGCCTGGCGCCGGTACGCGAGGCACTGGCACGCATGGCCGCGTTCTGGAAAGAGCTGGAAGCGGCGGGCCATCCCATCGCCAGTATCGATGTCGGTGGCGGACTGGGCGTGCGTTACCGCGAAGGCGAACAGGCGCCGGATGCGCGCGAGTACGCCGCGGCGATCG
>NZ_BAZI01000800.1 GCF_001310775.1 Stenotrophomonas pictorum JCM 9942 | reverse complement strand
AACCGGCGGGCGCACGCTGAGCCTGATCAACGCCCCGCCCGGCTCGGCTGCGGACGGCACCGCGCCGCAGGCCACCTTCGAGAGCCTGGGCTACGCGCTGGACGGGCTGGGGCAGGCGCTGGACCCGGCCGAGGATGTGCTGCTGCTCTATCTGACCAGCCACGGCCTGCCGGACAACAGCTTCTACCTGCGCACCGGCCCGGAGCAGGAGGATTACCTGTCACCGCAGGATCTGGCGCAGCTGCTGGACGAGGCGAAGATCGGCAATGCGGTGATCGTGGTGTCGGCCTGTTTCTCGGGCGGGTTTGTGCCGCCGCTCAAGGCGCCCAACCGCATGATCATCACCGCCGCGCGCGAGGACCGGCCCTCGTTCGGTTGCGGCAATACCGACAGCGCCACCTGGTTCGGCCGCGCCTTCCTGGTGGAAGCGCTCAATGCCGGCAACGATTTCAGCGCCGCCTTCGCCCAGGCACGGACCAGGGTGAAACGCCGCGAGCGACAGGAAGGCGAGTTGCCGTCGTACCCGCAGATCGCCACCGGCAGGCATATCGAGGCGGTACTGGCGCGCTGGCGCCAG
>NZ_BAZI01000799.1 GCF_001310775.1 Stenotrophomonas pictorum JCM 9942 | reverse complement strand
CACGGGAGAACGTCGATGAGGGATTTCCTGCGCTGGGCGCTGGAGATGGGCCAGCGGCTGACCCGCGGCCTGGACTGGCCGCTGTTGATGGCGCTGCTGGCACTGATGGTGATCGGCCTGGCGGTGCTCGACAGCGCCGGCGGATCGGGGCTGGTGATGGCCCAGGGGGCCCGGTTCGCGGTCGGCCTGCTGGCGATGTGGGCGATCGCGCGGACCTCGATCCTGCGCATCCGCGCCTGGACCCCGGCGATCTACGCGATCTCGATGCTGCCGCTGCTGGCGGTGTTCGTGCTGGGGACCGGCAAGTACGGCCGGCAGTGGTTGAACCTGGGCTTTTTCTACCTGCAGCCGGCTGAACTGCTCAAGGTCAGCCTGCCGATGATGGTGGCCTGGTACCTCAACCGGATGCCGTTGCCGCCCCGCGTCCCGGTGGTGCTGGTGGCGGCGGTGATCATCGGCGTACCGACCGGACTGGTGATGCTGCAGCCGGACTTCGGCACCGGCGTGCTGATCGCCGCCAGCGGCGCCTTCGTGCTGCTGCTGGCCGGTCTGCCGTGGTGGTGGGTCGGCGTGGGGG
>NZ_BAZI01000798.1 GCF_001310775.1 Stenotrophomonas pictorum JCM 9942 | reverse complement strand
CCAGCCGGGTCGGCTCGGGCAGGCGGTAGCGCCCCAGGCAGGCCAGCACCAGCGAAAGACTCGTCGGGACCGACACCCGGTGGCCGGGCGAGACAAACAGGGAGTTGCAACGCGGCTTGCTGCGCAGCACCCAGCCGACCTGACGGTCCTTGTGCCACAGCGGGGTGTGATCGCCCCGCAGCGGGCCGGGTTCGTCGTAGTCGCCGACCAGCCGGCTTTTGGCCACGCCGATGCAGGGCAGCCCGCTAAGCACGCCCAGGTGCGCGGCGATGCCCAGGCCACGCGGGTGGGCGATGCCATGGCCATCCACCAGTACCAGCGCCGGAGCGGTACTCAACTGCTGCAGCGCCTGCCACGCCGCCGGCAGCTCGCGGAAGCTCAGCAGGCCGGGAATATAGGGCAGGGCGGTGGGCAGGCGCGCCACACGCGACTCCAGTGTCTGCAGGGTGTCGCCCTCCAGCAGCACCGCCGCCGATCGGGTGGTGCGGCCGGCGTCCTCGAAGCCGGTATCCACCCCGGCCAGCCGTGCGGGCAGGGCGGTGAGTACATCCTCCAGCGACACCTGCGCGGCAAGG
>NZ_BAZI01000797.1 GCF_001310775.1 Stenotrophomonas pictorum JCM 9942 | reverse complement strand
GCCGCTCAAGCTGGCGGTGCTGCTGCCGCTCAGCGGCAACATGGCCACCGCCGCCGCACCGGTGCGCGACGGCCTGCTGGCCGGCTACTACGGTGAAACCCGGCGCCGTCCGCAGATCGATTTCCTAGACACCAAGGGCACGGCCGCGGGCGCCAGCGCCGCCTATGACAAGGCGGCAGCAGACGGGGCCGATTTCATCGTCGGCCCGCTGGGGCGCGAGGAAGTCGATGCACTGTTCCAACGTGACCAGCTGCCGGTGCCGATGCTGGCCCTGAACCGCGGCAAGGACACCCCGCCGCCGGGCAACGCCGCCTTCTCGCTGGCCCCGGAGGACGACGGCATCATCGCGGCCGAATACCTGCTCGGCCGCGAGCGCGGCAACGTGCTGATCATCGCCAGCAACGACGATGCTGGCCGTCGCGCCAGCGCCGCCTTCAAGGAGCGCTTCAACGAGCGCGGCGGCAAGGTCGCCGCCAGCATCAGCGTGGGTGATGTCCCCGGCGATATCGGCGCCCAGCTGCGCCAGGCCAACGGCGTGGACGCGGTGTTCCTGGCGGTCAAGGGCAACCAGGCGCGCG
>NZ_BAZI01000796.1 GCF_001310775.1 Stenotrophomonas pictorum JCM 9942 | reverse complement strand
CCGGCCGCGCCCTGCGTGCGGCAGCCCGGCGCCGTCTCCGCCCAGGCCCGCCGGGCGGGATCAGGCCAGCCCGTATTCCTTGAGTTTCTTGCGCAAGGTGGCGCGGTGGATGCCCAGCATCGACGCCGCACGGCTCTGGTTGCCTTCGCAGTGGTTGAGGATTTCCACGAACAGCGGGATCTCCATCTCGCGCAGCACGATCTCGTAGACATCGTCGGCGTCGCAGCCGTCAAGATCGCGCAGGTAGCGCCGCACGGACTGGGCAACGTGTTCGCGAAGCGGCGGCTTCGGAGCGCCGCGACTGGTGTCAGGACGTGGAGGGGCAGCGTTCAAGGGAGTTCCCGGATTCAGCAGAGGCGGGCGCGCGGCCCGTCGTGAGGGGAGGGAGTCTAGCGCGTGGGCCGGCGCGCTGCCACGCCGGTACCGCGGTTACTGGAATTCGAAGTTGAACGCGACCGTGGCCGCGGCCGGTTCGCGCAGCCGGAAGGATACCTGCGCGCTTTGCCCCGGCTCCAGCCGTGCCTGGGGATCGGCGCCCTTGCGAGGTAGTCGGCCGGCAGCAGCGTGCGGCGGCCGATCA
>NZ_BAZI01000795.1 GCF_001310775.1 Stenotrophomonas pictorum JCM 9942 | reverse complement strand
GCCATAGGTGATCCACGACGCGCGCGAACCGGCCAGCACCACCACCGCGCCGATCAATACCGCCGCCAGCAGCCAGCCCCAGCGCCGCCAACGTGCGGCCACGGCAAACAGTGCGAACGGCGCCATGCTCGCCAGCACCTGACCGAACTTCAGGTTGCAGGGGCCGAACACGCCACTGAGCCGGTCTACTGCGGCGAGGTCTTCTGCACTGCACAGACCGCGGCCATTGATCAGCCACTTGAGCTGGTCCATTGACCAGAACAGTGGACTGGTTCCAAACAGCGCCTGCGCCAGTGCATCCAGCGTCCACAGTCCAACGATCACCGCCAGTCCGATGAATGTCGTCCGCCGCCGACCACTGGTGGCCACGGCAACGGCCACCAGCCACATGAAGGGCAGATAGCGCAGCCCGCCGGCCACCTTGCCCCAGGCCTTGGCCGGATCGGCCGCGTCCATCGCCGAGAACAGCTGCGGCAACCAGTAGGCCAGGAACAGCACGCCGGTCAGCGCCCACGCCGGCACGCTGAGCAAGGGCGCGATGCCACCCCTTGCCCGCAGCTGCAGCAGGCGCACCACCGTGA
>NZ_BAZI01000794.1 GCF_001310775.1 Stenotrophomonas pictorum JCM 9942 | reverse complement strand
ATCCGGCCCGGACAGCGCCGCTGCCGGCACCGGGGTCAGGCCCTCGTCGAAGCGGGTGATGCCGGTGTGCGGCATGCGGTGCGAGTCGGTGCCGGCCGAGCGCATGATGAAACCGACCGCACCCTTGCGGATGGCCTCGGACGGGCCACGGCTGCGCACGCTGCCGCCGATGCCGTAGTCGGCGCCATCCCGTTTGCGGGTCATGCTGAAGTCGACATAGGCGATCTTGCCGGCCAGCGAGCCGGCCGGTGCGGCCTGCAACGCTTCCAGCCCCTCGAAGCGCACCACCTCGGCCTCGACCGTGCCGGCTGGGCTGCCGCCCAGCGCGGTGATGGTCAGCGGCTGCGGGTGCGCGCCGAGCACGGCGGCCGATTCACTGCGGCGTTCCCACTTCGGGAAGGTGACCGGCTCGGTCCACACTTTGTCGAAACCCAGTGCCTTGAACTTGGCCTTGGCCCATTCCACCGCGCGTGCATCGGCTTCGCTGCCGGCCATGCGCGGGCCGATTTCGGTGGTCAGCGACTCGATCACCTGCCAGCCGGTGCGGTCGGCCAGCGCCTGCTCGCGCAGCTGCGCGGCGG
>NZ_BAZI01000793.1 GCF_001310775.1 Stenotrophomonas pictorum JCM 9942 | reverse complement strand
CAAGGTGGCCTGAGTAGCACGCGGCATCGCTGCGGCGAGTAACCGCCATGGCGTGGAGGCTTGCTGCTCCCTGTGCGTCGGGCCGGTGCAGGCATTGCATGCCGCGCCAGCGCCGCAGCGCGCTGGGACGCGGTGGCGCCACTGCGTATCATCGTGACTGCAATCCCACCGATGAATTCCGCCATGACTTCGCTGCGCCCCTTCCTGGACAAGATGCCCGTTGTGGGCGAACGCGTGTACGTGGACCCGGCGTGCACGATCATCGGTGATGTGCGGATCGGCGATGACGCCTCGATCTGGCCGGGCACGGTGATCCGTGGCGATGTGAACCACATCCGCATCGGCGCGCGCAGCAATGTGCAGGACGGCACCATCATCCACGTCAGCCACGACAGTCCGTACAACAAGGGCGGTTTTCCGACCCTGATCGGCGAGGGCGTCACCGTCGGCCACGGCTGCATCCTCCACGCCTGCACGATTGGCGACTACTGCCTGATCGGCATGGGCGCGTGCATCCTCGATGGCGCGGTGATCGAGGCAAACGCCTTCATCGCCGCCGGTGCGGTGGTCGGCCCGGGCAAG
>NZ_BAZI01000792.1 GCF_001310775.1 Stenotrophomonas pictorum JCM 9942 | reverse complement strand
GCGATCCTGCGCCGCACCAGCTATCTGGCGCTGCTGGACGAGCAGCCCAGCGCGCTGGAACGGCTGGTCAACGTGCTGGCGCGCAGCGCGCTGCTGTCCGAGCGTCTGGTGGGTTTCCCGCTGCTGCTGGACGAGCTGCTCGATACCCGCGTGGCAGGGCCGATGCCACAGCTGCAGGACATGCACGACGCCTGCGCGCAGGCGCTGACCCTCGACGATCCGGAAGCGGCGCTGCGCATGCTCAACGAGGTGCGGCTGGCGTTGAGCTTCCGCATGGCGCTGGCCTTCCACGATGGCCGCCAGCCGGCGGTGGACTGCACCCGGCAGCTGGCGCAGCTGGCCGACGCGGTGGTGGTGACGGTGCTGGAAATGGCCCGCGCCGACCTGGTCGCCACGCATGGCGAAGTGCCCGGCGGGCGCTTTGCGATCATCGGTTACGGCAGCCTCGGCGGGCTGGAGCTGGGCTTCGGCTCGGATCTGGATCTGGTGTTCCTGTACGACCACCCGGCCGGGGTGGATGCCAGTGATGGCGGCCGGCCGCTGGAAAGCGGGCGCTGGTTCGCGCGGCTGGCGCAGAAGGTGATGGCGCTGC
>NZ_BAZI01000791.1 GCF_001310775.1 Stenotrophomonas pictorum JCM 9942 | reverse complement strand
ACCAGCAGCGCACCGTGGGCGTGGCCCGGGCCTTTGCCGACGGCGCCGATGCGATTGTGGTCGGGCGGCCGATCCGGCTGGCGGCCGATCCGTACGTCGCGGCGCAGCTCATCCAGGCGGAAATCGCA
Source organism: Stenotrophomonas pictorum JCM 9942 (assembly GCF_001310775.1). Taxonomy (GTDB): domain Bacteria; phylum Pseudomonadota; class Gammaproteobacteria; order Xanthomonadales; family Xanthomonadaceae; genus Stenotrophomonas; species Stenotrophomonas pictorum. Next base: position 464 of record NZ_BAZI01000791.1, on the reverse strand, counting down.
GAATCATTCAAGTAAATCAATTACTTGAATTGTGATTCATGAAGTGTTGCATTAACTTAATCGGGCGCGTAGGCTACGTCCCGTCCGGTGTTGCCGGCCATGCGTCAAAACTGTCCACCGGCTCGCGCCGGCTTGAGGAGGTTCGCTGCCGGGTACCGGTGCGGCCTCTTTTTTTTGCCTGTTCACCCGCTGGACGGGCGCCGGGACGTAAGCCCCCGGTCTCCGCCGGCCGGTTTGCGCTTGCGCCATGAGGCGGGCGCGGGCGGGACGGGGGAAGGAGCGCCGGCGCCCGCACGTGATGGCTGTGCTTGCTGGGCTCACCGGGCAGGCCTCAAGATGCCACCGCCCCCGGGGGAGGACCGACAACGCCATGCCACGCTCTTCATCACGCAGCCGCCCGTACCTCATGTCCGTGTCGCTGACCGCGCTGCTGTTGCTGGCTGCGTGCGGTCGCACGCCGCAGG
>NZ_BAZI01000790.1 GCF_001310775.1 Stenotrophomonas pictorum JCM 9942 | reverse complement strand
CGGAGCGAGGTCCATCCGCGGAGGTGGTGCGTCACGCGCTCCGCTGCAACGCCGCAGCGTGATCGTGGCGCACAACCATCCGTCGGGCTTGGAAGAACCATCAGCTGCGGATCGCGCGGTGACCGAGCGACTCAAGCAGTCGCTCGCCCTGGTCGACGTGCGCCTGATTGATCACGTGGTGGTCGGTGGACTGCAGACTGTAACCCTGGCGGAACGTGGCTGGCTTTGATGGCCACACGCGAGAACCAGTGGGAAACCGGATCGACTTTCCTGCCAGCCAATAGGGGCTGGCAGGATGTGGTCGGATCCTTTTTTTATTTGGGTATCCGGATTTTAGTGTGGGAAGACCGCACTAGCCCTTCTTGTCTGACAGCTCTCGTTCGGTAGGTTTCTGGTATCGCAAGGCTTACGCGCTTTTAGCCTTCAGTGTGGGCTTTGTCTGGCGCATGTCGGTGCAAGGAAACAATCAGTGGCAGGTCACCTTGCCCCCGGCTCGAACTGGGGTTTGAGGCGCAGTGGAACGGAAAACCGGGTTAAGCCACGCGCCTAGCTCCCGTGCAGAGAATCGATCAGCGGGCACGACACAGTGCC
>NZ_BAZI01000789.1 GCF_001310775.1 Stenotrophomonas pictorum JCM 9942 | reverse complement strand
CGCCGTCGTTTCCCGCTGCTGGCCGTGGTTGCGTTGGGGTACGGCGGCACTGCTGGCGTTGCTGCTGGCGCTGGACGTCGCCTTTCCGCCGCCGCTGCCGAAGTCGCGCGACACCAGCACGCTGGTGGTGGCCAGCGATGGCACGCCGCTGCGCGCCTTCGCCGATGCCGAAGGGGTGTGGCGCTATCCGGCCGATGCGAAGAGCGTGTCGCCGCTGTATCTGCAGGCGCTGCTGACCTACGAGGACCGCTGGTTCTGGCGCCATCCGGGGATCAATCCGTGGGCGCTGCTGCGCGCCGGCCGGCAGATGCTGGCCGAGCGCCGTATCGTTTCCGGCGGCTCGACGCTGACCATGCAGGTCGCGCGGATTCTCGATCCGCACACGCGCACGCCGTGGGGCAAGCTCAAGCAACTGCTGCGCGCGCTGCAGCTGGAAGTGCACCTGGGCAAGGCGCAGATCCTGGACCTGTACCTGGAGCGTGCGCCATATGGCGGCACCATCGAGGGGGTCGAGGCGGCCAGCTGGGCTTACTTGGGCAAGTCCGCCGCGCATCTTTCGCAGGCCGAGGCGGCATTGCTGGCGGTGCTGCCGCAG
>NZ_BAZI01000788.1 GCF_001310775.1 Stenotrophomonas pictorum JCM 9942 | reverse complement strand
CCCGCCAGTTGCACGGTGCCCACGACAAGGCCCGCGAGGCGCTGGAAACCGCGCGGCAGAACCAGAAGCGGCTGGCGGCCGGCCAGGCCGAGCTCAATCCCGAAACCGTGCGGCTGATGAGCTATCTGCGCGACGCCGGCATCGATGCGCGCCCGGTGTGCGATCTGGTGCGGGTCAGCGACGGCGCCTGGCAGTACGCCATCGAGGGTTACCTGCGCAGCAATGTCGAGGCGCTGCTGATTCCCGACCAGGACGAGGAGCGCGCGGTCAAGCTGTATCGCGGGCTGTCCGGCGGGCGTGCGGTCTATGGCGTGAAGCTGGCGCTGTCCAGCCAGGCACGCAATTCGCGGGGGGCCGAAACGCCGTCCGCCGGCAGCGTCGCGGCGCTGTTGGAAGGCGTCAACGCCGATGCACTGGCGTTCCTGCGCCGGCAGCTGGGCGAACTGCGCTGCGTGGAGACCGAAGCCGAGCTGGTGCGCAGCCGCCAGGGCCTGACCCGTGACGGCCTGCTCTCGTGCGGTGGCAGCTCGAACGTCTGCGTTTGCCGGCGGCCACCGACCTGCGCATCGGCGCGTCGGACACCGCGCGCGGTTG
>NZ_BAZI01000787.1 GCF_001310775.1 Stenotrophomonas pictorum JCM 9942 | reverse complement strand
GTTGAGCGGCAGCGGCTGCGGGTCCATCCAGCGCGTGCCCTGCAGGCTTGCCTGCCACAGATCCCAGCCGCCGGCACCGCCGTCGCGGTTGCTGGCCCAGACGATGCGCTGGCCGTCGGCCGACAGGCTGGCACGCAGCTCATCGGCGCGGGTGGAGACCACGCCCATGCCTTCGATGCCGAACTCGGAAAGCGCCGAGGCCACCGGGGTACAGAGTAGACTCGCAGTCAGCGCGAGCAGCAGTGGTCGGGTCCGCATGAAGGTTCCGCAGGCGAGAATCGCGTCCAGTCTAGGTCATGCAGAGGATCACCATGAGCGCACCCCGCTACGCCGTATTTGGCCAGCCCATCGCACACTCGCAGTCGCCCTTCATCCAGTCGGCTTTCGGCAAGGCGCACGGTATCGCCGTGGACTACCGTGCGATCGAGGCTTCGCCCGACGCCTTCGCCGCCGCACTGGAAGCCTTTGCCGCCGAGGGCGGCGTCGGGGCCAATGTGACCCTGCCGCTCAAGGAAGCGGCGTTCGCGCTGTGCACCACCACCACCTCGCGTGCGCAGCGTGCCGGCGCGGTCAACACGCTGCTGCGCAAGGGTGACCG
>NZ_BAZI01000786.1 GCF_001310775.1 Stenotrophomonas pictorum JCM 9942 | reverse complement strand
CGCTCGATGAGGCCGGCATCGAGGCGGTGGTCGCCGCGTTTGTCGCCGCCGCGCGCCCGCGCCGAGCGGATCGGCCTGGACCTGATCGAGATCCATGCCGCGCATGGCTACCTGCTGCACCAGTTCCTGTCGCCGCTGAGCAACCAGCGCGAGGACGAATACGGCTGCTCGCTGGAGAACCGCCTGCGCCTGCTGGTGCGGGTGTTCGATGCGGTGCGTGAAGCGGTCTCGGACAAGATCAGTGTGGGGGTGCGGATCTCGGCCACCGACTGGGTCGCCGGCGGCTGGGATCTGCCGCAGAGCATTGCATTGGCGCAGGTGCTTGATGCCCGGGGTTGCCAGTTCCTGCATGTCTCCAGCGGCGGTCTGGACCGGCGGCAGCAGATTCCGGTGGCCCCGGGCTACCAGGTGCCGTTCGCCGCGGCGATCAAGGCCGTGGTGGGCATGCCGGTGATCGCGGTGGGGCTGATCACCGAGCCAAAGCAGGCCGAGGCCATCCTGAAGGACCGTCAGGCCGACGCGATCGCACTGGCCCGCGGCATCCTCTACGACCCGCGTTGGCGTGGCACGCCGCCGCCGCCCTGGGCGACAAGGTC
>NZ_BAZI01000785.1 GCF_001310775.1 Stenotrophomonas pictorum JCM 9942 | reverse complement strand
GTGCCTGCAAGGGCGGGGCTGCCCAGACCGGCGGCGATACCCAGCAGCGCGCTGCGGCGCAGGAAGTCGCGCCGGGCCGGGGCCGGGGGAGAAGAGGTCGTGCTCATCGGTTCGCCTCCGGCGATTGTGCGGCGATCCAGGCCAGCGCCAGCTGCGGCCAGACGGCGGTGGTCAGGCCGGCTGTGCCGCGCGTGCCAAAGCCATGTCCACCCCGCGGGAACAGGTGCATTTCGCTGGGGATGCCGGCCTGTTGCAGGCGGTGGTAGAACAGCAGGCTGTTGCCGACCGGCACCACCTCGTCATCGGCGGCGTGCAGCACGAAGGTCGGCGGTGTGCTTGCGCTGACCTGCTGCTGCATCGAATAGCGCTGCCGCAGTGCAGGGGTATCGGCGCCACCGAGCAGCCGTTCGCGCGAGCCGGCATGGCTGTCGGGCCCTTCCATGTCGATCACCGGATAGACCAGCAGCTGGAAATCCGGCCGGGCGCTGACCGTGTCGATGGCATCGGTGGCCGGGTATACCGGCGTATCGAAGCCGTTGCCCAGCCGCGCCGCCAGGTGGCCACCGGCGGAAAACCCCATCACCCCGATCCGCCGCGG
>NZ_BAZI01000784.1 GCF_001310775.1 Stenotrophomonas pictorum JCM 9942 | reverse complement strand
CGCGCCTGCTCCCAGTACGCGGCCAGTTCGGCCTCGGTGTCCCCGGTGCCCCGCGGCCAGTCGGCGGCATGGCTGGCCAGCGCGAAGGCATAGGCCGGATAGACATCCCGCCAGCGGGTGAATCCCTGGCGGCGGCGTTTGGCGTAGTCGGCCAGGCTGTATTGCAGGAAGTCCTGCGCCACCTCGTCGGCATCGGCCGCGCGGCGTTTGAAAACACCGCGGCGTATCGCCCCCAGATGGGCATTGAACAGCCGGGGGGCGGAGCGGTATTCCGGATGCTCTGGACGGTACATGGCACGAACCTCCCTGCGGGGTGGACACAGTTACCGCCACCGCCGTCAGCGGGTCGTGATCGCACCGTTACCCGGAGGTGAGCTGTTCACCGCTGCCGCGTCCACTGCCATTGCACGCCCACCGTGACGCTGCGGTCCGGGCCGGGCTCGTAGTAGCGCTGGTTGCCGTCGTTGACGATGACCGAGCCGATGTGGCGCTGGTCCAGCACATTGTCCAGCCGGGCGAACGCGCGCAGCGGGCCGTGCGGGGTGGACCACTGCCGGGCCGCCTCCAGATTCACCAGAGTGTGGCCGGGCGCGCGCGCAT
>NZ_BAZI01000783.1 GCF_001310775.1 Stenotrophomonas pictorum JCM 9942 | reverse complement strand
GCCGGAAGGCGGCCGCGGCAACCGCAATGACCGCAACCAGCGCCGCGAAGGCAATCGTGGCAACGGGGGCGGCAATGGCCAGCCGCAACAGGCCCGCAATGGCAACCGCCGCGATGAACGCAAGGATGATCGGCGCCAGAACGCGACCAGTCCGGCGTCGCAGACGCAGGACAACCTGCAGCCATCGCCATCCAAGCAGCCGCGCAACGAGCAGCCGCAGCAGCCCAAGCAGCCGCGCAACAACGAGCAGCAACCCAAGCAGCCGAAGCAGCCCAAGCCGCAGAAGCAGCCCAGGCCGCAGCAGGAGAGCGACAAGACCACAGCCGCCGCATCCGAGAAGCAGCCCCGTCAGCCGAACGCGGAAGCCGCACGGGCGGGCGCCATCCCGGCCGAGGTCAAGCCCATGCCCGCCCCGCCGGTAGCAGCCGGTGAAGTCGCGGACGCCATGGAAACCGTGGTGCAGGACAAGGCGCCCGTCACGCAGGCACTCAACGCGGCGGTCACCGCCGAAGAGCAGATCGCCATCGCGGCAACGGAAATCGAGAACGGGGGCGAACCCTCCGCCAACAGCGACGAAGGCAATGGTGAAGGCGGCAGCCGTCGCCGCC
>NZ_BAZI01000782.1 GCF_001310775.1 Stenotrophomonas pictorum JCM 9942 | reverse complement strand
CGCGTTCAGCGGTTGCAGCACGTCGTGGCTGATCGCGGCCAGGAAGCGGGTCTTGGACTGCTGCGCGGCCTCGGCCGCCCGCGAGCGCTCGGCCACGCGCTGCTCCAGCGTCTCGTTGGCTTCCCGCAGCGCCTGTTCGGCCTGCTTGAAATCGGTGATGTCGTTGTAGCTGGTGACATAGCCACCGCCCGGCAGCGCCTGGCCACGCAGCTCGATCACCTTGCCGTCGGCACCGGTGCGCTCGAACACATGCGGCGAGCCGGCGCGCATGTAGCCAATACGGCGGTTGATCTGGATCTCGATATCGCCCTCGCCCAGCTCGCCACGCTCGGCGTTGTAGCGGATCAGGTCCGCCACCGGACGACCGACGTAGAGCATGCCGTCGGGGTAGCCGAACATCTGCTGGTAACGGCGGTTCCACGCGGTCAGGCGCATTTCCGGATCGACCACGCTGACCCCGCCGCTGATGTTCTCCAGCGTGGTGGAGAGGATCTCTCGGTTGAAACGCAGCTCCTGGCCGGCCTCGTCCAGCACCGCCACCACCTCGCCCAGGTCCATGCCCGAGCCACGCAGCAGGCTGGTCAGCAGCAGCCGCGCCGAGGCCGCACCG
>NZ_BAZI01000781.1 GCF_001310775.1 Stenotrophomonas pictorum JCM 9942 | reverse complement strand
GGGGCAGGCGCAGCTGATCGCGCTGTGGCAGCGCTTCTTCGAGCGTCCCGTGGCGCAGGTGCTGTTGACGCACGATGACCTGCGCAACCGCCGTCGCTATCTCAACGCACGCGCCACGCTCCACGAGTTGTTGGCGTTGGGCGCGCTGCCGGTGGTCAACGAAAACGACACTGTGTCGGTGGATGAGCTCAAACTCGGTGACAACGACAACCTCGCCGCGATCGTTGCCGCACTGGTCGATGCCGATGCGCTGTTCATCGCCACCGATATCGATGGCCTGTACAGCGCAGATCCGCGCAGCAATCCGCAGGCGGAGCCCATCAACGAGGTGCATGAGCTGACGCCGGGGATCCTGGCCATGGCCGGTGGCAGCGGCAGCGCGGTCGGCACTGGTGGTATGCACACCAAACTGCAGGCCGCGGCCAAGGCCGGCGCTGCCGGTATCGACACCTTCCTGTTCAATGGCCGCGATGGCGATGTGGTGCGTGGACTGGCCCAGGGCCGCCTGCGTGGTACGCGCCTGTATGCCGGTCAATCGCGGATCGCCGCGCGCAAATACTGGCTGAGGCATGCGCCGGTCGAGCCGGGCGCGATCCGTGGTCCGATGCTGGC
>NZ_BAZI01000780.1 GCF_001310775.1 Stenotrophomonas pictorum JCM 9942 | reverse complement strand
TGCACGCGGTCCAGCGTCTGCGCTTCCGGCGCGGGCTCTTGCGCGGCGGCGGGCAGGGCCGCGAGCAGCCCGGAAAACAGGAAAAAACGCTTACATGCCGTCATCGCGCAATGATCGCCGATCCGGCACGGCGGCGGCAGCGCCGCGGAAGCGGAAGTTCCAGCTGAAACCCTGCCGTCAGCGGCTTCCAGCCCTGCTACGATGACGCGGTTCTGGCCGCCGCTGCATGCTTTCGCGCCGGACCGCCCCCACTTCCCGCCACTTGATACGAGTACCGCCGTGTCCTTCTTTGCAACTGTGGAACAGGTTCCTGGCGACCCGATTCTGGGTCTGACCGACGCTTACAACGCCGATACCCGCCCGACCAAGGTCAACCTGGGCGTGGGCATCTACTACGACGAGAGCGGCCGTATTCCGCTGCTGCGCGCGGTCAAACAGATCGAACAGCAGCTGGCCGCCGAGGCCAAACCGCGCGGCTACCTGCCGATCGACGGCCTGGCCGCCTATACCTCGGCCACCCGCGAGCTGGTGTTCGGCAAGGACTCGGAACTGGTTGCCGCCGGCCGCGTCGCCACCACCCAGACCGTGGGCGGTTCGGGCGCGCTGCGCGTG
>NZ_BAZI01000779.1 GCF_001310775.1 Stenotrophomonas pictorum JCM 9942 | reverse complement strand
CCGCCGCAGACCAGGACCTGACGCACGTCGGGCAGATGCGCGAGCAGCGCATCGGCACCGTGGCGGCGGTCAGCTCCAGCAAGGTGGCCTGCACATCCGCCGGCACCGGCGGGGTGTCGGCGAAATGCGCTTCCACCCATTGAAGGTGGAACTGTTCGCGGCCGGTGCTCTTGGGCGGCGGCAGCGCGAACCACGGCTCGGCGCGCAGCTTCGCCAGCAGGACCTCGTCGACCCGGCCGCGGGCGGCAAACGCGCCGTCGGCGTCGTAAGGACAATCCAGGTGGCGCTGGCACCAGCCATCGAGCAGGGCGTTGGCCGGGCCGGTATCGAAGCCGCGGATGCTGCCGTCACGCGCGATCAGGCTCAGGTTGGCGATGCCGCCCAGGTTGAGCACCGCACGGTCCTCACCGGTGCTGCCGAGCATGGCCAGATGGAACGCCGGCATCAGCGGTGCGCCGTGACCCCCGGCGGCGACATCCCGTCGGCGGAAGTCGGCCACCGTGGTGATGCCGGTCAGTTCGGCGATGCGGCTGGCATCGCCGATCTGCCAGGTGAAAGCCGGGTCGGCCAGCGGCCGGTGGCGGATGGTCTGGCCGTGCGAGCCGAT
>NZ_BAZI01000778.1 GCF_001310775.1 Stenotrophomonas pictorum JCM 9942 | reverse complement strand
ACTAGGGCCTGTTAACACTATCGCAACGATTCGACGATCAGTGCGAAGTGGATGAAGGCCGCGAACATGACGTCGAGCTTGTCGAAGCGGCTGAAGATGCGGCGGAACCCTTTCAGACGGCGGAACAGGCGCTCGATTTCGTTGCGGCGCTTGTAGATCTCGGTGTTGTACGCCCATGGCTGGGCCCGCAGCGGATGCGGGGGCACGACCGGATCCAGGCCCAGATCCAGCGCGAGCTGCCGGGTTTCATTGCCCTCGTAGGCGCGATCCATGACCAGATGGCAGCGCGCGGGCAGGGGTGGCAGGGCATGCAGCAGGGCGCGACCGGCTGGGGCATCGCCCGCCTGGCCCGGCGAAAGCGAGAAGGCTAACGCGCAGCGGGAATCCGCGGCAGCCATATGAATTTTGGTGGTCCAGCCTCCGCGGGAGCGGCCGATGGCCTGCGGGCCGTTTTTTTTCGTGCGCCGGTGCCGTCCGGGTGGACCTTGACGATCGTACTGTCCAGGCTGACCGCCTCCAGCCGCACCCGGACCAGCTGTTCGGCCTGCATGCGCTCGAAGACCCGATCCAGGACCCGGCCTTGGCCCACCGGTTCATCCGCGTGTAGATCGTGTG
>NZ_BAZI01000777.1 GCF_001310775.1 Stenotrophomonas pictorum JCM 9942 | reverse complement strand
CCATCGCGCGGTTGATCGCGCGGGCGGTTTCGGTGGAACCGGTGAAGGCCACGCCGGCCACGCGCGGATCGGCGGTGAGCGCGGCACCGACCGTGGCGCCATCGCCTGGCAGGAACTGCAGCACGCCTTCGGGCACACCGGCCTCATGCAGCAGCTTCACCGCGTAGTAGCCGACCAGGTTGGTCTGCTCGGCCGGCTTGGCGATGACGCTGTTGCCGGCGGCCAGCGCGGCGCTGACCTGTCCCAGGAAGATCGCCAGCGGGAAGTTCCACGGGCTGATGCAGACGAACACGCCGCGGCCATGCAGCTGCAGCTCGTTGCTCTCGCCGGTCGGGCTGGGCAGCTTCTCGGCGTGGCTGAACTGCTCGCGTGCCTGCTTGGCGTAGTAGCGCAGGAAGTCCACCGCCTCGCGTACTTCGGCGATGCTGTCGGGCAGGCTCTTGCCGGCTTCCTTCACGCACAGCGCCATGAACTCGGCAATGCGCGCTTCCAGCTGGTCGGCGGCGTGTTCGAGGATGGCGGCGCGGCTGGCGGCCGGGGTACGGTTCCACGCTGGTTGTGCGGCTACGGCGTTGCTCAACGCCTGCTGCACGGTGGCGGCATCGGCGGCCTGCCGAC
>NZ_BAZI01000776.1 GCF_001310775.1 Stenotrophomonas pictorum JCM 9942 | reverse complement strand
CTGGAGCGCGGCGGTGATGGAGGCCGGGCAGCGTCTGGACAAGGTGTTCGCCGCGCTGGCCGATGCGCGCCGTCGCCATGGCGCCGATGCGCTGGGCAGCTACATCATCTCCATGGCGCACGACCGCGGCGACGTGCTGGCGGTGCTGGCACTGGCCCGGCGCGGCGGTCTGGTCGATGCGGAAGATGCGGTGCCGCTGGATATCGCGCCGCTGTTCGAGACCGTGGACGATCTGCAGCGCGGGACCGCGACACTGCGCGACCTGCTGGCCGATCCGGTCTATCGCGCCCATCTGGCCGCACGTGATGACGTGCAGATGGTGATGCTGGGCTATTCGGACAGCGGCAAGGACGGCGGCATCGCCGCCTCGCGCTGGGGCCTGCAACAGGCACAGGTGGACCTGCTCGAAGCGGCCGCCGCCTACGGCGTGAAGCTGACTTTCTTCCACGGCCGTGGGGGTTCGATCAGCCGCGGCGGCACCAGGACCACGCATGCGGTCAACGCCTCGCCCCGCGGCAGCATCGATGGCCGCCTGCGGGTGACCGAGCAGGGCGAGGTGATCCATCGCAAGTACGGCATCCGCGCGCTGGCGCTGCGTTCGCTGGAGCAGTCGG
>NZ_BAZI01000775.1 GCF_001310775.1 Stenotrophomonas pictorum JCM 9942 | reverse complement strand
CGCCCCGACAGCCCCGCCACACTGCTGGGCCGCCTGGGCATCCTCCCCAGCGAGGTCCCGGCGCGCTGCCAGCCCTGGCAGGTCGCCGCCCAGGAGCGGCATCAGGAGTTCTGTTCGGGCACCCGCTTCAATCTCGCCGGCAGCCGACGTATCGAGCTGCACTGGGGCGATGGCTTGGACGACACCCTGGCCTATGCGCGCCTGCGCTACGGTATCGGCCGCGTGGACGTACTGGCCGACATGGACTTCCTGCGCAATGGCAACGGCGCGACGGGCGGCCTGCGCGATATCCCGCATCGCGATCTGGCCCGCCTGCTGCTGGCCCCGAACTACGGCAAGGGCACGGTCCACCTGGTCTACGCGGTGCAGGCGCCCTCGCTGTGGAAGATGGTGTTGCAGCGCGGCTGGCCGGTATGGCTGCCCCTGCTGCTGGCGATGCTGGCCTGGCTGTGGGCGCGCAGTCAGCGCTTTGGTGCGCTGCTGCCCTCGCCGCGCGAGGAACGGCGCTCACTGCTGGAACACGTCCGCGCCAGCGGCGAACACCTGCACCGCTACGGCAAGACGCCGCTGCTGTACGACGCCGTGCGTCAGGCCTTCCTGGCCCGTCTGCGCCGGCGCGCG
>NZ_BAZI01000774.1 GCF_001310775.1 Stenotrophomonas pictorum JCM 9942 | reverse complement strand
CACGTCGCCCGGTGCGACCCGGTCGCCGTCCATCACCCGGCGCTCCAGCACCAGACCGGAGATCTCGGTCCCCACTTCCACCCGGGACAGCGCCGCGACGCGACCGGTAGCGACCACGTTCTGCACCAGCGGACCGGCGCTCACCACGTAGCCCGGCAGCAGCGGACCGCGCCAGCGGACACTGCCCCAATACAGCACGGCCAGCGCCAGCACGACGGCACCGGCGATGATCCATTTCCGCCGAGCGGAGGCGTGTGGCATGGGTGGGGCACTCTGGAAACCAGTGCGTATCTTCACCTGTCCATCGTCAGGGCGACAACGGCGGGTAGAACCCGGGCGACCGGGACCGGGGTCACGGTCCAGTTCCGACTCTCGCATCAGCCTTATTCCGATAGGCCGCGCCACGCGCACGCCCTGCCGTCGAGAGCAACGGACAAGGGAGCAGGTGAGAACCGGGGTCGGACTCCAGTTCCTCCCACCTGGCCCTGATAGCTGAGTGGCGCCGGGCAGCCGCTTGCCAGCCCTTCCCCCAGCCTATCCAATGCGGTGATGCCTACTCGTGCGCCTCTCCGTCTGGACCGTCGCCGCTTCCTCGCGCTGGGGGCCGGCTCACTGGCGGCAA
>NZ_BAZI01000773.1 GCF_001310775.1 Stenotrophomonas pictorum JCM 9942 | reverse complement strand
GCGGACAGCGGCTTGCCGGCATCGCCGAGGAAGTGCCGGGCCAGCGGCAGGATGTCCTCGCGGCGTTCGCCCAGCGCGGGCACGGCCAGTTCGACGGTGTTGAGGCGGTAGTACAGATCCTCGCGGAAGCTGCCGTCGCGGATCATCGCCGGCAGGTCGGCATTGGTGGCGCTCACCACGCGCACCTTGACCTGACGTTCGCGGTTGGAGCCCAGCCGCTCGAAGCGTCCGGTCTCCAGCACCCGCAGCAGTTTCATCTGGCCACTGGGCGAAAGGTTGCCGATCTCGTCCAGGAACAGGGTGCCGCCGTCGGCGGCCTCGAACTTGCCCTCGCGGGCCTTGTTAGCGCCGGTGTAGGCACCGGCCTCGGCACCGAACAGTTCGGCCTCGATCAGTTCGGCGGGAATGGCGCCGCAGTTCAGAGCCACGAACGGGCCTTTGCGGTTGGCCGAATTGGCCTGGATGATCTCGGCGATCTTTTCCTTGCCGGCGCCGTTGGGCCGGTGATCAGCACCGGCAGGTCCGAGCGCGCCACCTGGCAGGCCAGCGAGATCACCCGCTCGCTGGCCGGATCGGCGAACACCACCCCGCGCAGGTCGTAGCGCTCGTGCAGGGCCTGCT
>NZ_BAZI01000772.1 GCF_001310775.1 Stenotrophomonas pictorum JCM 9942 | reverse complement strand
GGCACCGCCCTGGACGTACGCGATCCGCTGGACACGATTACCACCCGCGATCGCATGGCACTGGTCACCGTGATGATCGGCGCCACGCCCTACGTGATCACCGACATCCGGCTGCGCATGCTCAAGCCCCGCGAGCTGTTCACCGCCCAAGGCTTCCCGCCGGACTACATCATCGACCGCACCGCCAACGGCAGCCCGCTGACCACCAGCGCCGCAGTGCGCATGGTCGGCAACAGCGTGAGCCCGGCACCGATAGCCGCGCTTGCCCGCGCAAATCTAGACCCCGTACTGCAGCACGAAAGGATGGCCGCATGAGTCAATCAACCCTCAATCAACCTCAGGTGTCGCCCCTCAGTCAACCGGAGGTCTTGCTGACCATCCAGGGCGTCAGCGCCCAAGCCGGCGTGCAATCCTCCTTCATTTACGAGCGTATGAAGGCAAAGCAATTCCCGAAGTCCATCCGAGTCGGCGGGCGCGCGCTGTGGTTGCAGTCGGAAGTCCAGGCCTGGATTCAAGACCAAGTGTCGAAAAACAGACAAATTCAGCCGGATGGGTAGCTGGGTGGGTAGGTAAAGGGCAGAAACGAAAAAAGCCCCTATTCCTAGGGGCTTTTTCCTTAATCTGGC
>NZ_BAZI01000771.1 GCF_001310775.1 Stenotrophomonas pictorum JCM 9942 | reverse complement strand
CCGGGTTCGGAAGGCGCGGGCGTCGCCGACGTGCTGCTGCGCCGGCCCGACGGCGGCGTGCAATACGACTTCCACGGCAAGCTGAGCTTCTCCTGGCCGCGCCGCGCCGACCAGTACGCCAACAACGTCGGCCAGAAGGACTACGACCCGCAGTTCGCCTACGGCTATGGCCTTACCTACGCCGACAATGGCGACCTGGCGGCGTTGTCCGAGGACCCGGGCATCGACCCGGACGCCTCGCGCACCAGCGTCTGGTTCGATCGCGGCGTGGCGACCACCGGCCTGGTCCTGCGGCTGACCGGCGCCGACGGCGAAGCGATGGATATCGTGCATCCCAACGCGGCGACCACCGATGGGTCGGTGGTGATGACCGCAGTCAACACCGAGGTGCAGGAAGGCGCGCGCCAGTTCGCGTTCAACGGTCCCGGCCGCCTCGAGCTGCGCGCGAATATGCCACTGGACCTGGTGCGGGAAACCAACGGCGACGTACTGGCGATCGCCAACGTGCGGGTCGATGCGCTGCCGGCCGGCGCCAAGGTGGATTACCTCGCCACCTGCGGCACCGGCTGCAGCGGCGAGCTCGCCATCGGCAATGCGCTGGCCAAGCTGCCGCAGGGCCAGTGGGCGCG
>NZ_BAZI01000770.1 GCF_001310775.1 Stenotrophomonas pictorum JCM 9942 | reverse complement strand
TGGCACCGCCGAGCTGGCGCATCTGCACCTGCGCCATCAGCATGCGTGCGCGGGCACTGTCACCGGCTTCGTGCCAGGCGAAGGCGGCGTCGGCCAGCAGCTGTGATTTGGCCGCACCGCGGGCTGCGCCGGCCTGGGCTTCCAGCTGCTGCGCCGCCTCGCGCGGTTTGCCCTGTTCCAGCAGGGCGATGGCCGCCTGCTGGGCCGGTGAGCTGGTGGGGGCCACGCTGGTGGTGGCGCAGCCCACGAACAGCAGCATCGACAATGACAGGGCGGAAATCCGTGCGACTGGCTTGTTCATTTGGGGTCCGTTCGACAGGGCGCGGCAGTGCCGGGCTGGGGAAACGGTACGATTCTAACCTTGGCCCATGGAAATACCGATGATGAGTACCGCTGCTGCCACCTTGTATGTCGTTGCCACGCCGATCGGCAATCTGGCCGATCTGAGCCCGCGCGCGCAGGAGGTGTTGCGCACGGTGGCCGCGATCTGCGCCGAGGACACGCGCCATACCGGCCAGCTGCTGTCGCACTTCGGGATCAGCAAGCCGCTGGTGGCGCTGCACGACCATAACGAAGAGGCGATGGCGCAGCGCGTGGTGGCGCGTCTGCAGGGCGGCGAATCGCTGGCG
>NZ_BAZI01000769.1 GCF_001310775.1 Stenotrophomonas pictorum JCM 9942 | reverse complement strand
TTCGGGGCTGCGGCCGCTGCGGCGTTGGCGCGCATGGGCGTGCGCAAGGTCCGGCAGTTGCAGGCGCTGCCGCGTGCCAGCATAAACCGCCGGTTTGCTCCGGAAGTACTGCAGCATCTGGATGCATTGCTCGGTGAGCGTGCTTTCGTATTGCAGCCTTATCAGCCGCCGGAGGTGTTCGAACTGCGCATCGAACTGGGCTATGAAGTGGAATCCTCGCAGGCGTTGCTGTTCCCGTTGCGGCGGCTGACCTCCGACCTGGCTGCGTTTCTGGCCGGGCGCGATGGCAGCGTTCAACGGTTTTCACTGTTGCTGGAGCATGAAGACCGGCCCTTGACCTGCATCGATATCGGCCTGCTTTCAGCCGAACGCGATGCCGGGTTGCTGTTCGATATCGCGCGCAGCCGCTTGGAGCAGGCGGAAATTCCCGCCCCGGTGCGCCAGTTCGGGCTGCGTGCTGACCAGCTGCCTGTATTTGTGCCGGAATATCGGGAGCTGTTTGATGCCCGGCCCCAGCAGAGCATGCCGTGGGAGCAGCTGCGCGAACGTCTGCGCGCACGCCTGGGCGACCAGGCGGTGCACGGGCTGCGTGTGCATGCCGACCATCGCCCGGAACAGGCGTGGCGGAGCG
>NZ_BAZI01000768.1 GCF_001310775.1 Stenotrophomonas pictorum JCM 9942 | reverse complement strand
GGCCTGCAGCACGCGCGACAGACACTGCAGCGCGAGGGCGCACCGGTGCATGTGCAGCCCTGCGACCTGGCCGATCCGGCCCAGATCCAAAGCTGGGTGGAAGCGGCCGCCGCGGCGCTGGGCGGCATCGATATCGTCATCAACAACGCCTCCGGGTTTGGCAACGGCAATGACGATGCCAGCTGGCAAGCCGGCTTCGAGGTCGACCTGATGGCCGCGGTGCGGACCAATCGCGCGGCGCTGCCATACCTGCGGGGCAGCACGATGCCGGCGATTCTCAACATCAGCTCGATCAACGCCTCGGTGCCGACCCCGCGTGCGGCCGCCTATTCCACCGCCAAGGCCGCAGTGAACTACTACACCGTGTCGCTGGCCACCGAACTGGCGCGCGAACGCATCCGCGTCAATGCACTCGCACCGGGATCGATCGAGTTCCCCGACGGCCTGTGGGACCGCCGGCGCAGCAGCGAGCCGGCGCTGTACGAACAGATCCGCGCGAAGATTCCGTTCGGCGGTTTCGGCGATGCCGGGGATGTCGCCAGCGCGGCGGTGTTCCTGTGCTCACCGGCCGCCCGCTGGATCACCGGCCAGGTGCTGGCGGTGGACGGCGGCCAGTCGCTGCCGGCGTAAG
>NZ_BAZI01000767.1 GCF_001310775.1 Stenotrophomonas pictorum JCM 9942 | reverse complement strand
GGAAGGTGGCCGCCAACGCGGCGCCGGTGACGGCGGCGACTGCAACTGCCCAATGCTTGCGATCCATGTACACCCAACCCGTTGCGGACCGGGCACGATAGACGCTCACGCCTGGCGGCGGAACCGCCAGATGGCCTGCCTGCCGGAGACGCCGATGCAGCTGCACCTGGAGCACGACCCGATCCGCCTGCGGCCGGGGCATGGCGAGGACGTCTGTCTGCCGCTGTCGCTGACGGCACTGCTGGCCGACGGCCTGCAGCGTTTCCCGCCGTCGGAGGCGGCGCTGGAACGGGCCATCGCCCGCACCGAGGATGCGCTGATGCCGCAGATCCCGGCCCTGCGCGCGCATCTGCATCTGCAACTGGACTGCGCCGATGCGGTGCTGGCGCCGTTGACCGGGCTGCTGGTCTTGCCGGCGCAGGCGCGGCCAGTGCTGCAGATCGAACAGGTCGAACACGCCTTCAATCTGCTTGCCCGGGTGGCGGCCGGCATGCCGGCCAGATCCGTGGGATTGCCGGAACAGCCCGGCTTCGTCGCCGCACTGGTCGTGGTACGCGAGCTGATGCACCACGTCGGCTGGCGGCAGCTGCGCCTGGGCGATCCGGCACACGATTGACAGCCGGCGGGCCGGCG
>NZ_BAZI01000766.1 GCF_001310775.1 Stenotrophomonas pictorum JCM 9942 | reverse complement strand
CCCAGGGCGGCGAAACTGGTGGCGGTCCAGCCCAGCCAGCAGGCGAGCAGGATCACACCGGTGAGGACACCGGTCCGGCGGGTAAGGGGGGCGCGCATGGGGCAGGAACTGGGCAGGTCGCTTGCGGGCCTGCGCGGAACATCATCTCGGTATACGGCGTTATCCGGATATCGGCCGCAATCGCCGCCACTTGACCTCTGCGTGCGGCGGATGACGCGGCTTTGTTCAGCTGCCGTCGGGCAGCGCGGCGATGAACGAGGCGAGGATCGCCGCCACCGCGGCGGGCTGATCCATGTGCACGTGGTGGTGGCCGGGCAGAGTTGCCAGCCGCCCATCGGCCAGCAGCGCCGCGCGCTGGCTGCGTTCGGGCTCGGGGAAGTAGTCCTGCGCCGGGGTGGCGTAGATCACCTGCACCGGACAGGCGATGGCGCCGACCACGTCGCGGATCTGTTCCTCGCTCATGCGCACCGCGGTGGGCAGCATCAGCCGCGGATCGCTGCGCCAGCTCCAGCCGCCCTCGACCGGTTTGACGCCGCGTTCGACCAGCAACCGCGCCGACGCTTCGCTGAGCTGGTTGACCATCATCCGTGCCCGCACCGGGGCGGCCAGGTCGGGAAACACCCGCAACGGCCGG
>NZ_BAZI01000765.1 GCF_001310775.1 Stenotrophomonas pictorum JCM 9942 | reverse complement strand
CGCGGCCGTCACTGGCGCAGGTGCTCGACTACCGCACCGCGGTCGATGCGCGCATCGCCGCCCGCTTTGACGAGGGGTCGATGGACGCCCAGGCGCGCCGCCACCTGATCCTGGGCCTGCAGCACGAGCAGCAGCACCAGGAGCTGCTGCTGACCGACATCAAGCACGCGCTGTGGTCCAATCCGCTGCAACCAGCCTACCGCCAACTGCAGGTGCCGGCCAGCGCCGCGCTGCCGCTGGGCTGGATCGACAATGCCGAGCGCATCGTCGAGATCGGCGCCCCGGCCTGGCCGCAGCATGCGCCCTTCGCCTACGACAACGAATCGCCGCGGCACCGGGTGCTGGTGGCCGCGCACCGGCTGGCCAATCGCCCGGTCAACAACCACGAGTACCGGCAGTTTGTCGAAGCCGGCGGCTACCGGGAGCCCGGTTGCTGGCTGAGCCAGGGCTGGGAGCTGTGCCAGGCCGAAGGCTGGCAACAGCCGCTGTACTGGGACGCGCATTGCCAGCGCGAGTTCACCCTGGGTGGCTGGCGCGCGCTGGACCCGCATGCGCCGGTCTCTCACCTGAGCTACTACGAGGCCGACGCCTACGCACGCTGGCCGGTGCGCGGTTGCGACCGAGTTCGAATGGGAG
>NZ_BAZI01000764.1 GCF_001310775.1 Stenotrophomonas pictorum JCM 9942 | reverse complement strand
CGGCGCGCAGTGCCGGGCCGACACGGGGCCGTGGATTCCTTCCGATGAGTTCCTGGCGGCGCTGCCGCGCCTGATGGCCGCGTTCGCGGTGCCCGGGCTCGGCATTGCCGTTATCGAAGGGGGCAAACCGGTCTGGAGCCGCACGCTGGGCGTGACCCATGCCCTGACGCAGGCGCCGGTCACCGCCGAGACCCTGTTCGAGAACGCCTCGCTCAGCAAGCCGGTATTCGCCTATCTGGTGCTGCAGCTGTCCGATCAGGGGCTGATCGATCTCGACCGGCCGCTGGTGCAGTACCGCCGGCCGGACTATCTGTCCGATTCGCCGTGGGTCGCGCTGATCACCGCGCGCGATGTGCTGCGCCACTCCAGCGGCCTGCCCAACTGGCGCACACGGCCGGCGCAGCAAACACTGACACCCGCCTTCAAGCCGGGCACGCGCATCGGCTACTCGGGCGAGGCGTTCTTCTGGCTGCAACTGGTGGTGGAGACGCTGACCGGGGAAAGCCTGGACGAATCGATGCAGGCGCGCCTGTTCGGACCGGCCGGCATGACCGCCAGCAGCTACGGCTGGGATGCCGCTCTCGCCGCGCGCTCGGTCTACGGCCACCGCGCCCATGACCGGCCCGGCACCGGCA
>NZ_BAZI01000763.1 GCF_001310775.1 Stenotrophomonas pictorum JCM 9942 | reverse complement strand
GGGCACAGATCGGGGGTTCATGCGTGGGTTTTCGACATCGCGGGGCCACGCAGCGGCTCAGTGCGTAGCCATTTCTCACCGAATCCCGGCACAGGGCCGAGCGCAGCCCTGCGGGGTCGTGGCCGCATCGGATCGGACTCTGGCTTGGCTGCCGGCTGTGTGGCCGGCACCTCGTCACGCGGCCGGCGGCGGCGCGCGCGCTGCGGGCCGGTAGTGCGCTTGCTCCAGCGCGCCGTGCTTCTCGAAGTGGGCGAGGATGGCGCGGATGGCGGTGGGTTCCTCGATGCTGGCGACGATCCGTACCGCGCCGCCGCAGTGGGCGCAGGTGGTGATGTCGATGGAAAAGACCCGCTTGAGCCGTTGCGCCCAGCTCATCGCACGGCGCTTCTGCTCGGGGCTGCGCGGCTCGTCGTGGGCGCTGACGTCCACTGGCGCCGCATCGCCCGCAGGCCGCTTGCCGCGCCCCGAGGGCGTCAGCTGCGCACGCAGGTTTGCATTCGGGGCGAATACGCCGTGGAAGCGGGTGAGATGCGCGCGAGGTGGCGGGACCAGTGCCGCCAGCTTGGCGATGAAGTCCACCGCATCCCATTCGACATGCGTGGTCCCATTTCGCCACGGCGTCTTGAGCTGATACCGCA
>NZ_BAZI01000762.1 GCF_001310775.1 Stenotrophomonas pictorum JCM 9942 | reverse complement strand
CCGACCGCCCGGACGTGGGCTATCAATATGTGGTGCGCGCCTTCGCCCCCGGCGTGGGCATCAACGAAGACCCGGTCACCGGCAGCGCCAATGCGCTGGTCGCCGCCCACCTGCTGGCCCACGGCCGGATCAAACCGTTCCAGCAGTACCTGGCCAGCCAGGGCCGCGAGCTGGGCCGCGCCGGCGAGGTGCGGGTGGAGGTCGATGGGGATTCCAATATCTGGATCGGCGGCGAGGTGCAGCAGGTGATCAGCGGGCAGATCGAGTGGTGAGCCACCTTGCTCCGCGGCACCCGCGACCCCTCTGCCCCCTGATTGCCAGCCCACCCCACTGATTACGGACAACCTGCCATGACCACCCGCCGCTTCCTGCAACTGGACGTCTTCGCCCCCCGCCCCGGCACCGGCAATCCGCTGGCCGTGGTGCTCGACGCCGACGGCTTGGACGAGGCCGCCATGCAGGCCATCGCCCGCTGGACCCGCCTGCCCGAGACCACCTTCATCTTCGCCCCGACCCGGCCCGGCAGCAGCTACGGTATCCGCATGTTCGCGCCGCAGAAGGAGGTGCCGTTCGCCGGCCATCCCAGCGTCGGCAGCGCACATGCGGTGCTCGAAGCCGGCATCGCCGCGCCGGTGGACTGG
>NZ_BAZI01000761.1 GCF_001310775.1 Stenotrophomonas pictorum JCM 9942 | reverse complement strand
GCCACAGCTCCACCACCGCGGCGCGGTCGAGCGCGCCCGCCAGGTGCAGCGTGCCATTCTCGATGCGGCAGGTGGCGTCACTTGCCACGGGGAGTCGGTCCTGTCGCGGGCTGCATGTTGCCGCTGCGCAGATCGGCGGCGACCTGCTTGATCGACTTCTGCCGCAGCGGGGTGTCGAACTGGTTCTTGAAGGTCTGCACGTAGGAGATGCCTTCGATCATCACGTCGAAGATCTTCCACTGGCCGTTGACGTTGCGCATCAGGTATTCGACCGGGGTCGGCTCGCTGCCGGCGCGCACCAGCTCGGTGGAGACCTTGACGCCGCGGCCGCCCGGCAGCGCGGTTTCGCTCTTGTAGCGGAAGCTGGGCTTGCCCTGGATATCCAGCAGGGTCGAGCCGTAGCGCGCCATCAGGTTGTCGGCCATTGCATCGGCGAACAGCTTCACATCGGCATCGGCGGCGCCGCGGCCATGTACGCCCAGCACCAGCCGCGCGGCGTAGTCACGGTCGAAACCGCGGCTCAGCTCGCCATCGATGAAGCTGCGCAGCGCCGCCGGGTTGGTGCGGAACTCGCTGCGCCGCGTTTCCAGCGTGGTGAGGATGCGGGTGCTCGCGTCCAGCACGGTACGGCCGGCGGCGCTGG
>NZ_BAZI01000760.1 GCF_001310775.1 Stenotrophomonas pictorum JCM 9942 | reverse complement strand
CTTCGAAGTCGTTTTCCGGTGCCACCGCCGGCTCCGCGGCCGGGCGCGGGCTGCGCTTGGCCGGCTTGCTCAGCACTTCCACATAGAACTGGGTGTTGCCGGCGGCGACCAGCGCGTCGATGGCGCGGAACAACCCGTCATACGCCACCGGCTTGGCGGACGCTTCGTCCACGCCGAGCTTGCTGTCGAAACCCCAGGTATCGGCGCCGGCCGGCAGCGCTTTGCCGCGCTCACGCTTGGTGTACTTGCGGATGTCGTGCTTGCTGGCTTCCAGCAGGCGGTCCGGATGTTTGCCTTCGATATCGAGGCGGTAGGTCTTCTTCACGGGAATCTCGTTGCGGTGCCGGCCCGGGACGGGCGGCGGAGGGAATGGGCCAATTATCGGCGCAAATGGGCCGGCCGTGGCTGATCGCGCTGCGCGACCAGCAGCCAGTTGTTGAATGGGGTGTTGCCGTACAGCGGAGTGAGGCGCACCGACAGCCCGGCCTGCAGCAGCAATGCCTTCAGCGATTCGGCATCGGGATAGTGGCGTGGACGGAACTGCATCCAGCCGATCAGGTTGGCGGCACGGTCGCCCAGGCGCGAGATCCGGCCGCGGCGGCTGTCATCGGCCAGGGCCATGCGCAGCACCAGCCGCCCGTCGCCCC
>NZ_BAZI01000759.1 GCF_001310775.1 Stenotrophomonas pictorum JCM 9942 | reverse complement strand
GGCGCTGCTGGTGCTGGCCGCCGGCGGCTGGTGGCGGAGCCATACCACCGTCAGGCAACCGTCATTGGCCGAGGCCTCCATCGCGGTGATGCCCTTCAGCAGCCTCAGCGACAACGCCGATGACCGCTATTTCGCCGATGGCCTGGCGGTGGAAATGCACGATGCACTGGCCGATGTGCCGGGCCTGAAGGTGGCGGCGCGGCAGCTGGCGGCGCCGGCCAATGCCGAGGACGATGTACGGCGGATCGGACGCCGGTTGGGGGTGGCCACGTTGCTGGATGCCAGCGTACGCCGCGAGGGCGGCAAGGTGCGGATCAGTGCGCGGCTGTCGGACACCACGACCGGATTCACGCTGTGGACCGATACCTATGACCGTGAGATCACGACGTGTTCGCCTTGCAGAGTGAGATTGCCGGCCAGGTGTGCATGAACTGCTTGGGCACCTGCCCGGGGAAGTGCCGGGGCTGGCGCAGCGCTTGACGCCCACCAACGACGTCGACGCCTACGATGCCTATCTGCGCGGACTGGCATTGCTGCAGCGTCCGGTCGGCGAGACCGGCAATGAACGGGCGATCGCCAATTTCCGCCAGGCGCTGGCGGCCGATCCGCATTTCGCCCGCGCCCAGGCCGGCATCTGCCGGGCGGAAATCGCCCGGC
>NZ_BAZI01000758.1 GCF_001310775.1 Stenotrophomonas pictorum JCM 9942 | reverse complement strand
GGCCTCGTCGCGGCGATGCTGCCCGATGCGGACGTGCTCGCCTTCGCGCTGCAGATCCCCTACGCCGATGCGCTCGGCCATCGCGGCGCCAGCCATTCGCTGCTGTTCGCAGCCCTGTTGGGTTTCCTGGCTCTGTTGGGCGCACGCGGATTGAATGCCGGGCGGTTGCAGGCCGCTGCCTTTGTCCTCATCTGTGCGCTGTCGCATCCACTGCTGGACGCGCTGACCTCTGGCGGCCTGGGCGTCGCCCTGTGGTGGCCGTGGAGCGACGCGCGCCTGTTCGCGCCGTGGCGACCGATCCGGGTCTCACCCTTCGCCAACCAGTTCTTCAGCGCCCGGGGTCTGCAGACCGTACTCTCGGAGCTGCGCTGGGTGTGGCTGCCGCTGTTTCTCTGCGTGTGCGGCTGGCGCCTGGTCCAGCAGCGCGCCCCCGATTTGAGCCAACGCCCATGAACTCGCTGCCTGCCGCCTTCCACCAGATCCTGACCCAGCTGCTCGGCGAGGCCTGGCGCACCGATGCCGCCGCACTGGAAGCTCATGCCCGGGACAACTCCTGGCGCCACGCGCTGCCACTGGGCGTCGCCCTGCCAAGCACGCGCGAACAGGTACAGGCCATCGTCCGCGCCTGCCGCGAGCACGGTGTGCCGCTGGTCGGGC
>NZ_BAZI01000757.1 GCF_001310775.1 Stenotrophomonas pictorum JCM 9942 | reverse complement strand
TCGATGACCTGCGCGAGGCGGCCATCGCCCAGCGCAAGGCCGGTGATCTGGCCGCTGCGGCCGAGACCTTGAACCAGGCGCTGCTGCATGTGGACAACGATCCGGGCATCCTCCAGGAGCGCGCTGAAGTGGCGCTGCTGCAGGGCGACTGGGTGCGCGCCGAGACCCTGGCCAAGAAGGCGGTGGACCTGGGCTCGCGTACCGGCCCGCTGTGCCGTCGGCACTGGGCCACGATCGAACAGGCCCGTCTGGCCCGCGCCGAAAAGGAAAACGCGGTGTCCGCGCATGCGCAGATTGAAGGCTGCACGGTGCCGGGGATCAAACGCTACTGATCCGGCTGCCGATTCCGGCCGCGCCGGGGTCGGCTGACGGTTGGCGTGCCCACCATGTCCGATCTGGTCCACCGCAGTTGCCAAGCGCTTGATGAGGGCGGCGATCTGGCGCGCCAGATCGACGCGTTCGTGCCGCGCCCGGCGCAGCTGCGCCTGACCGGCGCCATCGCCGACGCATTCGAGCAGCGCGATGTGCTGCTGGCCGAGGCCGGCACCGGTACCGGCAAGACCTTCGCCTATCTGGTGCCCGCGCTGCTGTCCGGGCTGAAGACGATCATCTCCACCGGTACCCGCGCGCTGCAGGACCAGCTCTATCACCGCGACCTGCCGCG
>NZ_BAZI01000756.1 GCF_001310775.1 Stenotrophomonas pictorum JCM 9942 | reverse complement strand
CAGTGCCGCTTCGCGGCCACCACGGATCAGCTGCAGCGCCTGGGCCAGGAACTCGATCTCGCGGATGCCGCCCGGGCCGCGCTTGATGTCGTCCAGCCGGTCCTTGCGCGCGACCTCGGCGGTGATCGCGGCCTTCATCTCGCGCAGGCCGTCGAGCGCGGTGAAATCCAGATAGCGGCGATAGACGAACGGCCGCAGCGTCTGCAGCCACGCCTCGCCGGCGGCGATATCGCCGGCCACCGCGCGCGCCTTGATCCACGCATAGCGCTCCCAGTCGCGGCCCTCGCGCTGGAAATACTGGTCCATCGCGGCAAATGACAACGCCACCCGTCCGGCGCTGCCGAACGGGCGCAGGCGCAGATCGACGCGATGGCAGAAGCCTTCGGCGGTGGTTTCATCCAGCAGCCGTGCCAGCCGCTGGCCGAGCCGGGCGAAATACTCCTCGGCCGCCAGCGGGCGGGCGCCATCAGACTCGCCTCCTTCCGGGTAGGCATAGACCAGATCGATATCGGAGGAGAAATTCAGCTCGCCGCCACCGAGCTTGCCCAGCCCGAACACCACCAGCCGCTGCACGCTGCCATCGGCGGCACGGACCACGCCATGGCGCTGGGCGAACTCCTGCTCCAGCGCGGCCAGTGCCAGCTGCAGGCACGTCCTCGGCCAGCGCGGTG
>NZ_BAZI01000755.1 GCF_001310775.1 Stenotrophomonas pictorum JCM 9942 | reverse complement strand
CAGCCATCGAACGCGGCTGGCGGCTCGCCGGCCGCCGGATCCGGCCAGATGCCGAATCCGGCCTGGTACAGGCGCCGCCACGGGAACAGCGGGCCCGGATCGATCTTGCGCCCCGGTGCCAGATCCTGGTGGCCGATGATCTGGCTGCGCGGGATGCCCAGGCGCGTGGTCAGATCGTCCAGCAGCACGATCAGCCGTTCGATCTGCACCTCCGGATACGGCGAGCGGCCATCGTTGTCGATCTCGATACCGATCGAGGCCGAATTGATATCGGTGATCGCGCCCCAGCGCCCGCCGCCGGCGTGCCAGGCGCGCTTGCGCTCATCGACCAGCTGGTACAGCGTGCCGTCCTTGCCCAGTAGGTAGTGCGCGCTGACCGGCCCGTTGCTGTTGGCCGTCTGCAGGGTGCGCAGGCTGCCTTCGGCGGTCTCGCCGGCGGTGTAGTGCAGCACCACCAGCACCGGCCGGCGCGTGTCGTGGTTGGGCGAGCGTGCCCACTGCGCGAGCGGATTGTGATGCGCACAGCCCGAGACCAGGGCCACCAGCAGCAGCGCCAGCAGGCCGCGCGCCCAGCGCGATCGGCATGCCACAGCGCCCGCGCTCATGTCCGCCTCCATTCGGTGGCCGGCAGTTCGGCCGCGAGCAGCTCGTCCAGCGTCTGCCGGCGCCGCA
>NZ_BAZI01000754.1 GCF_001310775.1 Stenotrophomonas pictorum JCM 9942 | reverse complement strand
TGCGCCTGGCCGCACGCCTGGAAGGCATCGCGCCGGAGGCCGGAAACGGCCGTGGCCTGATCCGCGAAGGGGTCCTGCGCCGCGCCGTCGGCCTCACCCTCGAAGCGGTCGGCTGCGAAGCGCCAATGGGCGCCAGCTGCAAAGTGGAAATCATCGACGGTGGCTGGGTCGATGCCGAAGTGGTGGGGTTCTCCGGTGACCGCACTTATCTGATGCCCAGCGCCGAGTTGCATGGCCTGCTGCCCAATGCCAGGGTCGTGCCCTCGTTCCGCCGCGGCGGCGTGGAAGTCGGCGAAGGCCTGCTCGGTCGCGTCATCGATTCGGACGGCATTCCGCTGGACGGCAAGGGCCCGATCCGCGCCGAAGGTACCGTCGGCATGGCCGGCGTGTCGATCAACCCGCTGGCGCGCGAGCCCATCACCCAGCCGCTGGACGTGGGCGTGCGTGCGATCAACGCGCTGCTGCCGATCGGCCGCGGCCAGCGCGTGGGCCTGTTCGCCGGCTCGGGCGTGGGCAAATCCACCTGCTGGGCATGATGACCCGCTACACCGCGGCCGATGTCATCGTGGTCGGCCTGATCGGTGAGCGTGGTCGCGAAGTACGCGATTTCGTCGAATCCACCCTCGGCGAGGAGGGTCTGCGCCGCGCGGTGGTGGTGGCCAGCCCGGCCGACCG
>NZ_BAZI01000753.1 GCF_001310775.1 Stenotrophomonas pictorum JCM 9942 | reverse complement strand
TGCGCCGGGTACCAGTGGCCATCGCGCCGCACCAGCATCACCTGCAGATCCAGTTCCGTGCCCGCCAGCGGGTACTGCACGCGCACGGTGGCCTGCTCGCCCTGCTGCGTGACCAGACCGGTGCGCAGCTGGTCGATGCTGTCATCCAGCCGCAGTCCGTAGCTGGCCAGCACCTGCTTGAGCGCGGCCGCGAACGGCCCCAGCCGCTGCAGGCTGGCGGTCATACCGGCCTGCTGGAAGGCCTGTACGCTGTCCAGCCCGGTCGCGCGGGCGGCGGTCGTCAACGTGGTGATCGCGCTCTGCGCCAGCGTGGGATCGGACAGCGGCGCGGCCTGCGCCCAGCCACTGAGCGCGGCGACCAGCTGCACGTAATGGGCACGCTGGGCCGGGCTGTAGTCGCCTGATGGGTGATGTACTGCACGCCGAACAGCTCCAGCGAGTGCGCGGCCTGACGCACGCTGGCGGCCTGCCCTTCCAGTTGCGCCTTGAATGCGCGCCGCAGCTGCTGCTCGGCATTCTTCTCGGAAAGCGCGGCCAGCAACGCCGGCAACTTTTCATCCAGCGGCAAGTCGCTCAACGGCCAGCGGCTGTGGCCCTGCGCCCAGGCCGTTTCCAGCGCGACGTACTGCGCCGGCGGTACCGCCGCGCGCGCGTAGCCGGCCAGATCGTTGTTGCGCA
>NZ_BAZI01000752.1 GCF_001310775.1 Stenotrophomonas pictorum JCM 9942 | reverse complement strand
GGCGCGGCCTGCGCCTGCACGTGTTCGCGCGTCCGGCCTGGGTGCGCAGTGACCGCCGGCTGCTGCGTCGGGTGCTGCAGAATTTCATGGCCAATGCGCTGCGCTACACCCGCAGCGGCCGCATCGTGCTGGCGTTGCGGGTGCGCGGTGGGCAGGTGGAACTGCAGGTCTGGGATACCGGCCCGGGCATTCCCGAACACCACATGCAGCAGATCTTCACCGAGTTCCACCGTTACCAGCAGCCGTTCGACTGGGGCGAGCAGGGGCTGGGGCTGGGGTTGTCGATCTGCCAGCGCATCTCGCGCCTGCTCGACCACGCGCTCAATGCGCGCAGCCAGCCCGGTCACGGCAGCATGTTCTCCATCACCCTGCCGCGGGTGCCGACGCCGGCGGCACCGCCGCCGGTGCCACGGGCGTCCTCGGCATTCGGCAATGACGATTCGCTGGCCGGCATGCGCGTGCTGTGCGTGGACAACGACCAGGAGATCCTGGACGGCATGCGCGCGCTGCTGGGCCGCTGGAAGGTGCAGGTGATCGCCGCCAGCACCGTGGACATGGCGCTGCAGAAGCTGGCCGAACAACCCGATGTGATGCTGGTGGACTACCACCTGCATGACCGCCTGGATGGCCTGGATACGCTGGTGGCGCTGCGCGAGGCCGCCGGCCGGCCGCTGCCGG
>NZ_BAZI01000751.1 GCF_001310775.1 Stenotrophomonas pictorum JCM 9942 | reverse complement strand
CTGGCCGCGCCCTCGACCACCCCGACCAGCTCGCGCGGGCCGAACGGTACCCGCACCCGGCGGCCGACATCGCCGTCGGAGGGGACGGGACTGTTTTCCGGCGGCAGGTAATCGAACAGTTGCGGCAGCGGCACCGGCAGGGCGATGCGCAGGGTAGGGCAGGCGGGCATGGGCCAGTTTAGCCGTTGCCGGGCAGGGGGCCGGTTCTGTTCACTTGGGTGAAAGTGCTCCGGACCAATTCATAAATGGCACGTAAACACAGGCCGTACTTGGGGATTTCCGCTTATCCACATTTATTGTGGATAACTCTGTGGGTGAGCCGGGTGCTCCACGCGCTCAAGCCGATGGGTCAAGCCTTCCGCTTAACTTGGTCAAAAAATAGCCACATAAAATAGTCTTTTAAAATCAATAACTTGTTCGTGAAACAAAAGCTAAACCCGGTCCTGGCCCAGCCCGGGCGGGAAAATCACCGCAGCGTATTGACGCTGTGCACAAGTTGCGGCAGACCGGTCGGCGGCGGTGCTGCCGGCATGCTCGCCACGGCGGTGGCGCAGGTGCGCTGGGTATCATGCGCAGGATGATGGAGTTCACATGATGGCCGCACCCGCCCCCCTGGCCCCGGCCGCCGCCAATGCGCTGGCGGCGTTTTTGCGTGGCGTCGAGCGGCGTGCGCTGGTG
>NZ_BAZI01000750.1 GCF_001310775.1 Stenotrophomonas pictorum JCM 9942 | reverse complement strand
CCTCGCCGGCACCGGTGGAGACGCTGGTCGAGCAGGCGATGGCGCACTACCGGCTGCCCGGTATCGCGGTCGGGGTGATCGAGGATGGCCGGATCGTGCAGGTCGTCACCCGCGGCGAGCAGGCCGCCGGTCTGGGGCCGCCGGTCGATGCCGACACGCTGTTCAAGATCGCCTCCAACACCAAGGCGATGACCGGCGCGGTGCTGGCGCGGCTGGTCCAGGCCGGCACGCTGCGCTGGGAAGACCCGGTGACGAAACATCTGCCCGGGTTCCGCATGTACGACCCGTGGGTGACCGCCAATCTGCAGGTGCGCGACCTGCTGATCCACAACAGCGGCCTGGGGCTGGGCGCCGGCGATTTGATGCTGTGGCCGGAGCCGAACCGCTTCAGCCGCCAGGACATCCTCGCCGGACTGGCCCACCTCAAGCCGGTGGGCAGCTTCCGTGCCGACTACGCCTACGACAACCTGCTGTATGTGGTCGCCGGTGAGGTCGCCGCGGCGGCGGCCGGCAAGCCGTATGCGACCCTGGTGCGCGAGGAGATCTTCCAGCCGCTGGGGCTGACGCGCTGCCAGGTGGGGCAATGGTCGGCCGCGGCGGTCGGCAATATCGCCCGGCCGCATTACCGCCAGGGCGCGCGCAATATCGCCGTGGACGCCGATCCGGACACCGTGGCTGAC
>NZ_BAZI01000749.1 GCF_001310775.1 Stenotrophomonas pictorum JCM 9942 | reverse complement strand
CGCCGCGCGCGCCAGAGTCACACCGACCCGGCGCTGGCCTTCCACCACCGGCTTGCCGAACAGGCGCAATGCCGAATCCGGATGGACCAGTGCTTCGGCCACATTGCTGAAGAACGGCACGCCATGGCCCTGCGCCAGCAGCGCGCAGGAGGCTGACGCCCCGTAGTGCGGATGGTCGGGATCGGCAGGCCGAGAATGGCGCGTGCGTGCAGCGCGAATTCGCTCAGCTCCTGCGACACCAGGGTCACCAGTCCGGTATCGTGCGGGCGTGGGGAGACCTCGCTGAACCACACCGCGTCGCCCTTCACGAACAGCTCCACGCCGAACAGGCCCCAGCCGCCCAGATCGTCGGTGATGGCACGGGCGATCTGCTGCGCACTCTCCAGCGCCCTGGCCGACATCGCCTGCGGCTGCCAGCTCTCGCGGTAATCGCCATCCTTCTGCAGATGCCCGACCGGATCGCAGAACGCGGTGCCCCCCGCATGACGCACGGTCAGCAGGGTGATCTCGTAATCGAAATCGATGAAGCCTTCGACGATGCAACGGCCGGCACCGGCGCGGCCGCCGGTCTGCGCGTAGTCCCAGGCCGGGCCGATATCGCCCTCGCTGCGCAGCGTGCTCTGGCCCTTGCCCGAGGACGACATCACCGGCTTGACCACGCACGGCAGGCCGATCGCGGCC
>NZ_BAZI01000748.1 GCF_001310775.1 Stenotrophomonas pictorum JCM 9942 | reverse complement strand
GAAGCCGTGGCGCCGGCGTCCGTTCGATGGCGCCGCGCTGGTGCGGTTCACCCAGCAGCTGGCCACCTTGCTGGGGGCGGGGCAGCCGCTGGACCGGGCGTTGTCGATTCTGCTGGAGACGCCCGAGGATGCGGCCCAGCAGCGGGTGATCGGCGATATCCGCCAGACGGTGCGCGCCGGTGCACCGCTGTCGCAGGCGCTGGAGCATCAGCACGGGGTGTTCTCGCGGTTGTACGTGAACATGGTGCGCGCCGGTGAGGCCGGCGGCAGTCTGCATGAAACGCTGCAGCGGCTGGCCGATTATCTGGAGCGCAGCCAGCAGTTGAAGGGGCGGGTGATCAACGCGCTGATCTACCCGGCGATCCTGCTGCTGGTGGTGGGGCTGGCGCTGCTGTTCCTGCTCGGCTACGTGGTGCCGCAGTTCGCGCAGATGTATGAAAGTCTGGAGGTGGCGCTGCCGTGGTTCACCCGGGCGGTGCTGCAGCTGGGTCTGCTGGTGCGCGAGGGGTGGATCGTGCTGCTGGTGGTGCCGGCGCTGGCGCTGCTGTGGGTCGAACGCAAACGGCGCGATCCGGATTTCCGCTTGGCCTTTGACGGCTGGCTGCTGCGGCGGCCGATGGTCGGCCCGTTGCTGGGCAAGCTGGAAACCGCGCGGCTGGCGCGCACGCTGGGCACCTTGCTGC
>NZ_BAZI01000747.1 GCF_001310775.1 Stenotrophomonas pictorum JCM 9942 | reverse complement strand
CGCCACGCTCGGTCAGGCCGAACAGCACGCCGCCGACAAAGGCGTCACCGGCCGCGGTGGTGTCGACCGTCTTCACGGTGAAGCTCGGCACCACGCCCTGATCCTCGCGCGTGTACCAGCGCAATGCGCCGGCACCGTCGGTGACGATCACCCAGCGCGCCTGCGCGGCGAGCAGACGCTTGAGCACCTGCGCATCGCCATCGGCGCCGAGCGGCTGCGCCAGATAGTCCAGCTCCTCGCGCGAGAGCTTGATCAGGTCGGCGCGTTCCAGCGCCTGCCACAGCCACGGGGTCGGATCGACCTCGGCCGGCCACAGCGCCGGACGCAGGTTCAGATCCAGGCTGACCACCGCACCGGCGGCGCGGGCGCGGTCCATGCCGGCGAAGGTCGCCGCGGCGATGGCCGGCTCGGTCAGGCTGTTGGAGCAGACGTGGAAACAGGCGGTGTCGTCGAAACAGGCCGCGGTGAAGTGCTCGCTGCGGAACAGCAGGTCCGCCGCCGGGGGGCGGTAGAAACTGAAGCTGCGCTCGCCGTGGGCGTCCAGCGCGACAAACGCCAGCGCGGTCTTGGCCGCGTCGGTACGCACGATGCAGTCGGTCTGCACCCCGGCCTCGGCCAGGCTGTCGACCAGGAAGTCGCCAAACATGTCACGCCCGACCATGCCGGCGAAATGGCTGCGGGCGCC
>NZ_BAZI01000746.1 GCF_001310775.1 Stenotrophomonas pictorum JCM 9942 | reverse complement strand
CGTGGCTGGCAGCTCCAGCCCATCAGTCACCGGCCGTCGCGCAATCGTCGGCACCGAGCGCAGCAGCAGCACATCACGGCCGCGATCGAGCTTGGCCGCCGGCTCCAGTTCGCCCACCAGGAAGGCGTGGGTATCGTCGGGCCGCAGTTTCATGATCTTGCCCACCGGAAAACCGGACGGGAACCGCCCGCCGAGTCCGGAGGTGACGATCTCATCGCCCACCTCGACCCCGGCGCTGAGCGGGATATCGCGCAATTCCAGGGTGTCGCCGCGGCCATAGGCGATCAGGCGCACGCCGTTGCGGGCCACAGTCACCGGCACCGCATGATCCGGATCGGTCAGCAGCAGAACGGTCGAATGGGCCGGCGTCACCGCGATCACCTGGCCCATCAGCCCACCGGCGTCGATCACCGCCTGGCCCACATGCACGCCCTCGCGGCGGCCGGCATCGAGCACCAGCCGCTGCCTCACCGGGTCCAGGTCGATATCCAGGATCGGCGCCAGCTGCACGTCCAGCCCGCTGCGTTCGGCCACATTGAGCAGTTCGCGCAGCTGCGCGTTGTCCAGCGCCGCGGTCTGCAGCCGGGTCAGCCGCGCATTGGCCAGCAGCAGCTGGTTGCGCAGTTCGCGGTTCTCGGCCACCAGCTGATTGTGGCTGGCGGCATTGTCGCGGACCGAGGCGCCCACGCGCC
>NZ_BAZI01000745.1 GCF_001310775.1 Stenotrophomonas pictorum JCM 9942 | reverse complement strand
GGCCGCCGCAGCTGATCGGCGACAGCCCGGCGATGCGCGCACTGTTCCGCAGTATCGGCCGGCTGGCGCAGGCGCCGCTGTCGGTGCTGATCAATGGCGAGACCGGCACCGGCAAGGAGCTGGTGGCCAACGCGCTGCACCGCGAATCGCCACGAGCCAAGGGTCCCTTCGTCGCGCTCAACACCGCCGCCATTCCCGCCGAGCTGCTGGAAAGCGAATTGTTCGGCCACGAGGCCGGAGCCTTCACCGGTGCGACCAAGCGCCATATCGGCCGCTTCGAACAGGCCAACGGTGGCACCTTGTTCCTGGATGAAATCGGCGACATGCCGCTGCCGTTGCAGACCCGCCTGCTGCGGGTGCTGGCCGAAGGCGAGTTCTTCCGCGTCGGTGGCCGCGAGCTGATCCGCGTGGATGTGCGGGTGGTGGCCGCCACCCACCAGGATCTGGAGGCCCTGGTCGAGCAGGGCCGGTTCCGCGCCGATCTGTTGCACCGGCTGGACATGGTGCGGCTGTGGCTGCCGCCGTTGCGCGAGCGCGTCGATGATGTGCCGCAACTGGCCGAGACCTTCCTGGCCAATGCCGCGCGCCGCCTGGAAATGCCGGTCAAGCGCCTGTCGGCGCCGGCGATCACGGCGCTGCGCGGCTACGCCTGGCCAGGCAACGTGCGCGAGCTGGAGAACGTGTGCTGGCGCCTGG
>NZ_BAZI01000744.1 GCF_001310775.1 Stenotrophomonas pictorum JCM 9942 | reverse complement strand
CCGCCCAGCCGCGCAGATAACCATTCAAGCCATGGTCGCGCAGCTGCTGCGCGGCACCGGGCCAGTCCAGCGGGTTGCCACTGTCCAGGCGCTCCAGCGCCGCGACGATCGCCAGTTCCACTTCCGGCAGTTTGCCCGTTTCGGGCAACACCGCGCGCCGGGCGATGGCCTCAAACAGCAGCGCGTTGGCTTCGGCATAGCTCAAGGCCGCGGTGGCACCGTGCCGCTGCCGCCAGCGCGCACTCTCCAGCACCGGATTGACGTGCGCCTGGATCAGGTAGGTGGCGCGGCCGATCAGCTTGAGGTTGCCCGGCTGCACCGCGGTCATGGTGTTGCCGACGGTGCGGCCAAGCCGTGCCATCACCGCGGTGGAATGGGCATTGAGCGCCATCTTCAGTGCCAGCGTGCGGTCCAGACCGAGCGGATCGTTGCCTTGCGGCAGGTCCAGCACGATGTCCGGCCCGGCACCGGCAGGCACCGGCACCGATTGGCTGCCATCCCGGGGCTGGCCCACCGTCACGGTGAGCACCCCGGCCCCGGCACGGTCGAAGGTCTGCCACCATTGCCGGGCCAGCGTATCCAGCGGTTCGTCGGCATAGCGCAGCAGCACGCCCAGATCACCGGGCTGCGGCGGCAGCCGCTGGCGGTTGTCCGCCGACCACGACAGGTCGTACAGCGCCTGCTGTTCGCCGCCGGCG
>NZ_BAZI01000743.1 GCF_001310775.1 Stenotrophomonas pictorum JCM 9942 | reverse complement strand
CTCGGCAACTGGCCGGGGCGATGGTCGACTGGCGCGATCGCGATGAACTGCTGCAACCGGCTGGGGGCGCCGAGTCGGGTGACTACGCTGCCGCCGGTCTGCCGTATGGCGCCAAGAACGCACCGTTCGAGACTGTCGGCGAGCTGCAGCTGCTGCTGGGCATGGATGCGGCGCTGTACACGCGGCTGGCGCCGCTGGTGACGGTGTTCGGCACTCCGCAGCCGGACGTCCGTTTTACCGCCGCGCCGGTATTGACCGCAATGGGGCTGGATGCCGCGCAGGTCATCGCCGCACGTGAGCGGGGCCCCATGGCCGTCATCGATGGAACTTCGCCCGCGCCGCCGGCATCGGCCGGCAACGGCACTTATAGTATCGACAGCCGGGTGCAGCTCGGCAGCGAGCGTCAGGTGGTGCTGCGCGCGGTGGTCCGCGCAGGCAGCGGCGCGGGGACAGGCGGCTACACGGTAATACGCTGGGAACAGGGAGCGGCGGCACGATGACGGCGGTGCGGGGAAGTCTGGAAAAGCTGGGGGCAAACCTTGCACCAGGGATCGGAGGTTTCCGGCACTGGTGGTCGCGTGCCCTGCTGTCCTGGCTGCCGGCGCAATGGCGGGTCTTGCTGGGTTGTTCGGACGCGCGCCTGCTGTTGTCGCCAGCGCCTGACGCGGTGCAGGTTTCGCGCTGCCGGGCCGGCCGGACCGT
>NZ_BAZI01000742.1 GCF_001310775.1 Stenotrophomonas pictorum JCM 9942 | reverse complement strand
CTCAGGCTCGGGCTCAGGCACGGCTGCGATATCGCCATAAGTGGCGGCCAACGTCAGCTCGTCGCTGTCCGGGGTGCTGCCGCCACCGGCCTGCTCTGGCGTACGGCTCCGGTCGGCCGGATCCATCGCCATCGGCGCGCCGCTGAATCCGGCCAGGCCACTGGGATTGCCGTCCAGCCCTCCGGCATCGCCCATCGGCGGATTGGGCGAGTCGGGAACGGTTCCCGGCGACAGCGCGGGCAGATCACCCGGGTAAGTCGCCCGGCCATCCGTGCCGACCACCATCGACGTCCCGGCCTGGCTCAGATTGCCGGAGTACCCGTCATTGCCGGTCCAATCGATGCGATCCCCATAGACCAGATCGACGCGCAGCCGATCGCCGATGAGCATATCCACCACCGCCCCGCGGATGCCGGCCGTGCCCACCGGGGTGGTGATGGAGACACCGCCCTTGGCTTTGGAGGCCGCTCCTCCGACAAACCGCAGGATGCCGCGGCTGGCACTGGCCGCCAGTCGGGCGCTGCCCTTGGCCGGGTCGTAGACGAAGCTGTCGATGACCAGCGACGAGCGCGGGCCGACGGTGAAGCTGCTGCCATCGGCCAGCAGGATCTGCACCGCGCCCTTGTCGTCGGTCTCGAAGCGCTGGTCGCGCAGCACGTGGTCGCCCAGCCGCACCTGGCGCATGGGGGCGGTTCCGCTCTG
>NZ_BAZI01000741.1 GCF_001310775.1 Stenotrophomonas pictorum JCM 9942 | reverse complement strand
CGGCTGCCCCGGCAGCGAGGCCGCCGCCATCGAGCAGGCGCTGCGCGCACTGGCGGCAACGCAGCCCAGGCTGGCCGGGATCGGCCGGTTCCTGCAGCATCCGGCGTTTCCGGTGGACATCCGCCACAACGCCAAGATCGGCCGCGAGAAGCTCGCGGTCTGGGCGGCAACCCGATTGAAGGAGCGCGCATGAAGATTCTGGTCACCGGCGGCGGTGGATTTCTCGGTCAGGCGCTGTGCCGGGGCCTGGTCGCGCGCGGCCACGAGGTGCTCAGCTTCAACCGCGGCCATTACCCGCAGCTGCAGGCGCTGGGCGTGGGCCAGATCCGCGGCGATCTGGCCGATGCCAATGCGGTGCACCACGCCGCCGCCGGCGTCGATGCGATCTTCCACAACGCCGCCAAGGCCGGCGCCTGGGGCAGCTATGACAGCTACTTCCAGGCCAATGTGGTTGGCACCCGCAACGTGCTGGCCGCCTGTCGCGCGCATGGCATCGGGCGTCTGGTCTATACCTCCACGCCGAGCGTGACCCATCGCGCCACCCATCCGGTGGAGGGGCTGGGCGTGGACGAGGTGCCCTATGGCGAGGATTTCCAGGCGCCGTACGCGGCCACCAAGACCCTCGCCGAGCAGGAAGTGCTGGCGGCCAACGGCGCCGAGCTGGCCACCGTCGCGCTGCGGCCGCGGTTGATCTGGGGGCCGGGC
>NZ_BAZI01000740.1 GCF_001310775.1 Stenotrophomonas pictorum JCM 9942 | reverse complement strand
ACCGGCTTCGGCCGCCTTGGGCAGGATCGCGCGGCCGGCGGCCACCGCACCGGAGGACACGATCACCACCTCACGCCCGGCCAGCACATTGGCCGACACGAACTGCGCCAGACCAAGCGCGAAACGCGGCGTCAGACCACCGCCGTCCGCGGCCAGCAAGCTGCTGCCGATCTTGAGCACCGCGCGGCGCCACGGCGGCAGCGGCTGTTCGATAAATGCCGGGGGCGAGGTCTGGCTCATGGGGTCAGCGTGTGTTCCATTCATGGATGGTGAGTTCGGAGCTGTTGTGAACCGCCAGCGGATCACGGGCGACGATGGCCTTGGCCTCGTCCAGATCGGCCACGTTCTGCAGCACATAGGCGCCACCGCTGCCGTCACTGAATCCTCCGGTGACATACAGGCGGCCCTGGCCCCTCAGGTCATCCAGGAACGCCTTGTGGGGCGCGATCACCGCGTTGTCGAACGACGGCCTGCGCAGGGCCATCACCAGATACAGCCTCATTCCGCTCTCCTTTGCCGGCTATGACAGCACGCTAGCCATGCGTTCGTCGCACTTGCTTTCTTCTAGAACCAATACGGGCGCCTGTGGGGCGCCCGCATCGTGTCGACTCAGCCTGCAGCGCCTGCCAGCGCGTCCCCAGCTCGTCCAGCCGCAGGTCCGCCGCGGCACCGGGTGAAACACGGGCGGCCAGACTGCCCTCGGGG
>NZ_BAZI01000739.1 GCF_001310775.1 Stenotrophomonas pictorum JCM 9942 | reverse complement strand
GATGCGCACCGCGTAGTCCACCACCTGCGGATCGACGGTGATCGCCGCCACCGCCTTCTGCAGCGCCACCACATCGGCGCCACTGAGCACGCGCGGCACCTGCGCCAGGTTGAAGTCGCTGGCGGTGCGGCCGGTGGTGATGGCCTGCACCATCTGCTTCTCGTCCTCCAGCTGCGGGTAGTCGATCAGCACCTTGAGCAGGAAACGGTCCAGCTGCGCTTCGGGCAACGGGTAGGTGCCCTCCTGCTCGACCGGGTTCTGCGTGGCCAGGGTCAAAAACGGCGGGCTCAGCGCGAAGCCGCGGCCTTCGATCGTCACCTGGCCTTCCTGCATCACTTCCAGCAGCGCCGACTGGGTCTTGGCCGGGGCGCGGTTGATCTCGTCGGCCAGCAGCAGGTTGGTGAACACCGGGCCGCGGCGGATCTTGAAGCTCTCGGTCTTCGGGTCGTAGACCGCATGGCCGCTGACGTCGCTGGGCATCAGGTCCGGGGTGAACTGCACGCGCGCGTAATCCAGCTCCAGCGCCTGCGCCAACGCGCGTACCAGCAGCGTCTTGCCCAGTCCCGGCACGCCTTCGATCAGCACATGGCCGCCGGCCAGCAGCGCGATCAGGATCTGGTCGAGCACATCGGCCTGGCCGATGAAGGCCTGGCCGACCGCCTCGCGGATGCGTTCGACGCGCTCGATCAGCCCGGCGTGGCCCG
>NZ_BAZI01000738.1 GCF_001310775.1 Stenotrophomonas pictorum JCM 9942 | reverse complement strand
GGCATCGAGCGCGGCCTCGTCCACGCCCACCGGCAACAGGATGACCGGCAGCGCCATGCTCAGCGGCGCGCCTTCGGGCCCAGCGGGTCCAGCGCGCGGAACTTGCTGCCGTATTCGTCGGTGAGGTTCCGCGCTTCCTGCGGATTGCGCACGATGCTCGGCGTCAGCAGCACGATGACTTCACTGCGCCGGCTGTTCTGGGTCTTGCGGCCGAACAGGCCACCGATCACCGGCAGCCGGCTCAGCCCGGGAAAGCCCGAGGAACCCTGGGTGGAACTGTCTTCGATCAACCCGGCCAGCATCACCGTGTCCCCGGCATTGACCGCGGCCTCGGTCTTCATGCGGCGGGTGTTGATGCGCACGTTGCCGTTGGCGTCGGGCTCGCCTTCCGGGGAGCTGACCTCCTGCACGATGTCCAGAAACACCATGCCGTCGCGGGTGACACGCGGGCGCACTTTCAAAATGGTGCCGGTTTCCAGGTACTGCACCTGCGCGTACTGGTTGTCGCTGATGCCCGAGACCGAGACCGAATAGACCGGTATCTTGCTGCCGACATTCAAGGTGGCGATGGCGTTGTTGCGCACGAACAGCGAGGGCGTCTGCAGCAGGCGCACATCGGTGACCTGGTCCAGTGCGCTGATCACCGCCGCGGCGTTCTTGCCCAGGAAGGTCCAGCTCAGCCCACCGCCGCCCTGGCCATCACCGGGCA
>NZ_BAZI01000737.1 GCF_001310775.1 Stenotrophomonas pictorum JCM 9942 | reverse complement strand
CGTTGGCGGCGTAATCGCCGATGCGCTCGATGTCGGCCGGAATACGCAGGCCGGCCAGGATCTCGCGCAGGTCGCGCGCCATCGGCCCGCGCAGCGCCAGCCGCATCACGTCATGGCTGATCTGCTGCTCGAGCTGGTCGATGGCCTCGTCATTGGCGACCAGGTGCAGGGCGGCCTTCTCGTCGCGGCGTTCGATCACATCCAGCGCGGCTTCGAGCTGGGCCACGGACATTTCGCCCATGCGCAGGATTTCGGCCACCAGACGCTGCTGTTCCTCGTCGTAGCTCTTGACGATGTGGTCGTTGGGAAGATTCATGGAATGCTCGCTGGTTGCAGGTGCCGGGAGTGGCAGGGGCAGGGCGTTCGAGGTGCGGATGTCGCCGTTCACGGACGGGCGTCGGGCAGGCCGCGCGGCAGTGCCGCGCCGGTGGCCGGCCTCAGCCGAAGCGACCGGTGATGTAGTCCTCGGTCTGCTGCTTGGAGGGGTTGGAGAAGATCACTTCGGTGCGGTCGTGTTCGATCAGGTCGCCCAGGTACATGAAGGCGGTGTAGTCGGACACGCGCGCGGCCTGCTGCATGTTGTGGGTGACGATGGCGATGGTGTAATCGTTCTTCAGTTCCTCCACCAGCTGCTCGATGCGGCTGGTGGAGATCGGGTCCAGCGCCGAGGTCGGCTCGTCCAGCAGCAGCACGTCCGGGCGCAGCGCCACCGCGCG
>NZ_BAZI01000736.1 GCF_001310775.1 Stenotrophomonas pictorum JCM 9942 | reverse complement strand
CAGCCGCACCCCGGTGAACGCGCCCGGGCCGCGGCTGAGCGCAATGCCGTCGAGCTGGCTGCGGACAAGACCGGCTTCGGCCAGCAGCTGTTCGGCCCACGGCAGGCTCAACTCGGCGTGCCGGCGCGGCGCCACTTCAAACCGCTCCAGTACCCGTCCATCCACATGCAGGGCGACGGAACAGGCTTCGGTGGCGGTTTCAAAGGCGAGCAGCTTCATGGCATCAACATCAGGAAAGGGAGAACGGGGGCGCAGCGGTCCCGTCGTCATCGACGGATGGCCCGGGCGGCGTGTCCGGCGCCCATTGTCGCGCAAAGAACGCCTGCACATCGGCCAGCTCGCGGGTGCGGCGGAACGGCGGCAGCGAATCGAGGAACACCCGGCCGTAGCCGCGTGACAGCAGCCGCGGGTCGCACAGCACCAGCACCCCACGATCGGTCTCGCTGCGGATCAGCCGCCCCACGCCCTGCTTGAGCGCGATCACCGCCTGGGGCAACTGCTCATCGCGGAACGGATTGCCGCCGCTGCGGCGGATCGCGTCCAGCCGCGCCTCGAACACCGGATCATCGGGCGCGGCAAAGGGCAGCTTGTCGATCACCACCACGCTCAGCGCATCGCCGGTCACATCCACGCCCTCGCGGAAACTGGCCGAGCCCAGCAGCACACCGTTGCCCGACTCACGGAAACGCTGCAGCAGGCTGGCGCGCGGCGCCTCGCCC
>NZ_BAZI01000735.1 GCF_001310775.1 Stenotrophomonas pictorum JCM 9942 | reverse complement strand
ACGAACCCGAGGCCGCCCGCGATTACGCGCGGCAGGCCGACGGCTTCGCCGGCCGCACCGATGACCTGCCGCTGCGCCGCGATATCCGCCAGTTCCTGCTCGATCACGCCTCCCCGGCCGATCGGCACTGAGGCAACGCTCCCGGGCACGCGACACGTACCCGCAAACCTCTACCGTGCAGCGGCCGCAACGCTCATTCATGCCGGTACGGACAGGATGGCGGCCGCACCCGCAAAACAGGGCGAGACACCGCGGTAGACCGCCCGTTCCGGGGTGATCCGCCGGGGCTTGAGGATGCGTATTCCGATCAGGCCCCAGAACCGCCTCACCAACGAGGCGAGGATATCCAGCAGCACCGGCGGGCCGCTCTCCAGCACGAAACCGCCGTGCAGCGACAGCCACGCCATCAGGATGTACCGCCGGCGCTGGCCCTGGTGCGCAGCGCACAGCCCGACCTGGGGCGGGTCGCTTGCGCACGACCAGCGCACCCATGGGATGGACCAACCTCTGCACCAGGATCAACCAGGTACCCCCATGGCGAATGCCAGCAGACGCCGCGCTTGCGGTATTCGGCCGCGGGCGCGTCACATCTCATGCAGAAACGCATCCATTGCAGGACGCCCTCGTCGCCCCGAGGCGGATTGATCAGGGCGCAGGCACGCCCGGCGTGAGCGCTCAGCGATCCCCTTCGCCGGCGGCAGCATCGGCCGCGGCATCACGCG
>NZ_BAZI01000734.1 GCF_001310775.1 Stenotrophomonas pictorum JCM 9942 | reverse complement strand
ATGCCGCCGCCGCTGGGGGGTAGCCGCCCGCGCGCCGACGACATCGACTTCCGCATCGTCGGCCATGAGATGCAGTTCGTCGAAATCGAGCTGGATCCGGGCGAAAGCGCGATCGCCGAAGCCGGCGCGCTGATGTTCAAGGATGCGGCGGTGCAGATGGACACCGTGTTCGGCGACGGCCGCCACGAGGGCCAGGGCGGCGGCTTCATGGACAAGCTGATGAGCGCCGGCAAGCGCGTGATCACCGGCGAAAGCCTGTTCGCCACGCTCTACACCCACACCGGCCAGGGCAAGGCCAAGGTGGCCTTTGCCGCGCCCTATCCCGGCACCGTGCTGCCGATGAAGCTGGACGAACACGGCGGCAAGCTGATCTGCCAGAAGGACAGCTTCCTGGCCGGTGCGCGCGGCGTGCAGGTCGGTGTGCACTTCCAGCGCAAAGTGATGACCGGCCTGTTCGGCGGCGAGGGTTTCATCATGCAGAAGCTCGAAGGCGATGGCTGGGTGTTCGTGCATGCCGGCGGCTGCGTGGTCGAACGCGAACTGGCTGCCGGCGAGCGACTGGATGTGGATACCGGCTGCGTGGTCGCCTATCACGCCAGCGTGGACATGGACGTGCGCCGCGTGGCCGGCATCAAAAGCATGGTCTTCGGCGGCGAGGGCGTGTTCCTGGCCACCCTCACCGGACCGGGCAAGGTGTGGCTGCAGTCGCTGCCGTTCTCGCG
>NZ_BAZI01000733.1 GCF_001310775.1 Stenotrophomonas pictorum JCM 9942 | reverse complement strand
GGTGTGGCCAGGCCCAGCTCGACCGCCGCCCAGGCCGCGCCGACACTGGGATGGCCGGCGAACGGCAGTTCGCCCTTCGGGGTGAAGATGCGGATGCGGTAGCTGGCGCCCTGGTCCGGCGGCAGGAAGAAGATGGTCTCGGACAGGTTCAGCCAGGCGGCGATGGCCTGCATGGCGGCATCGTCCAGGCCCTCGCTGTCGACGATGACGCCCAGCGGGTTGCCGGCGCCCGGGCGGGCGGCGAAGACGTCCAGTTGCAGGTAGCGGCGTGCGGTCATGGCGGCTCGGAAGCAAAGGGGCCGGGCAGCTTAACAATCCGGGCCACGGGCGGGGATGACCGGGGTCGTTGCAGGTGCTACTTTCTGCGCCCCTGGAGGGGGATGGTATCGACCGTAATCAGCAATCCGGCCCCGCCGGCCTTGGCATAGAATCGGGAGTTCTGCCCGCGTTGCCGGGTCTTTCTCCCCCAAGTGAACCCCCCAAGCCAATGTCTGCTTCCCCTCGCGCTGATCGCTGGATCGTTCTGAAGTTCGGTGGCACCTCGGTGTCCCGTCGTCATCGTTGGAACACGATCGGGGAACTGGCAAAAAAACGGGCCGAGGAAACCAGCGGCCGGGTGCTGGTGGTGGTCTCGGCGCTGTCCGGCGTGACCAATGAACTGACCGCCATCGCCGATGGCGCGGCCGACAGCCGCCAGCGCGTGGCCGCGCTGGTCACCCGCCACAACG
>NZ_BAZI01000732.1 GCF_001310775.1 Stenotrophomonas pictorum JCM 9942 | reverse complement strand
CCACCAGCAGCGGCGGCTCGCCGTCACCGCTGGCAACGTCCTTGCGCGAGCGCACGCGCCACCACAGCGCCGCGCAGGCGATGGCATAGATGGCGGCGGCAGCCAGCGCGGTGAACCACTGTGCGGGCAGGGGCGCGGCTAGCCACCAGCTCTCGCCCAGATGCAGACGCAGCAGCAACACGGCGATCAGCACCAGCACCAGGCCAACGGCGAGGTTGCCAATCAGTGGGCGGTTCACGCGTGGAGCACTCATTGCGTGTCTGCGTCCAGGTGCTGCTGGAACGCCGCCGTCATGGTTTCTTCCAGACCGTGCGGGCCGCGTGTGAGGAAGCGTGCGGCCAGGCCATGATCGGTGGCGAATGCCAGCCCCTGTGTTGCGCCCATCACCGTCAGTGCAGTGGCCCAGGCATCGGCGCGCATCGCTTCGCGCTCGATCACCGTCACCGCCGCGGCGGCGCGGGTTACCGGCGCGTGCGTGCGTGGATCAAGGGTGTGGCTGTAGGAAATGCCGTCCTGTTCATAGTGATGCCAGCGATCACCGGAGGTGGCGATGGCCAGATCATCCAAGGCCAGCACCCGCGGTGGATAGTCGGCGCCGGCGTCTTCTTCCGGAGCCGATTCGACCAGCACCCGCCACGGCTGGCCGTCGGGCTTGCGACCGTAGCCGTGCAGCTCGCCGCCCACTTCGACCAGCGCCGCCTTCGACGCCGTTGCGGCGCAGCCCAGCG
>NZ_BAZI01000731.1 GCF_001310775.1 Stenotrophomonas pictorum JCM 9942 | reverse complement strand
CAGCCTGCTCGGCCCGGCACCGCTCTGTGCCAGCCCGCTGCGATAGCCCAGCACCGCCAGCAGCGCGGCCGCCGGCAGCACCAACAGGTACCAGGGTTTTCTGGACAGGCTGGAAAGCATGGAAACCGGCGAAGACCGCTGCGGCAGAAGGATGCGAAGTCTAGCAACCACAGCGGCGGAACGGCTGAATCGGCGGGCGGAAAACGCGCAATCGGGCGCCGCCTCGTCTAGGATGCGCGGTCTGTCCCGCTGTCGCTGTCCCTCGCCCATGCCATTTCTCGAAATCACCCTGCGCTGCACCGAAGCCACACAGCCCCGCTACGAAAATGCACTCGACGACGTCGGCGCGCTGGCGGTGACCATGCTCGATGCCGACGCCGACACCAGCAACGAGCGGGCGATCCTGGAACCGGGCGTGGGCGAGACCCCGCTGTGGAACGAACTGGTACTGACGGCGCTGTTCCCGGCCGACACCAATGCGCTGGCGCTGCTGGCCGCGCTGGAAGCCTTCGATGCCGGACTGGACTGGAGTTCGGTCAGTTTCCGCACGGTCCAGGACGAGGACTGGGAGCGCGCCTGGCTGGACCAGTTCCAGCCGATGCGCTTTGGTGCGCGCACCTGGATCGTGCCGTGGAACCATGAACTGCCCGAAGACGCGCAGGCCGCCGATGCGGCCGTGGTGCGGCTGGACCCGGGCCTGGCGTTCGGCTCGGGCACCCACCCGACCACCG
>NZ_BAZI01000730.1 GCF_001310775.1 Stenotrophomonas pictorum JCM 9942 | reverse complement strand
GCGCCGCGCCATGGTTGCCGGAAGAATGGGTCACCACCCCGCGCGCGGCCTGTTCCGGCGTCAGCGCCGATACCGCGTTGCAGGCCCCCCGGAACTTGAACGCACCGCTGCGCTGCAGATGCTCGGCCTTGAAGTGCAGGCGCGCGCCGCTCAGCGTATCCAGCACCTGCGAGCGCAGCACCGGGGTCACGCTGGCATGGGGTGCGATGCGTGCCGCCGCTGCCAGCACATCGGCCGCTCCGGGCAGGGAAAGTTCTTTCATGCAGAAAGGTTAACGTAGGCCCCAAGCATCGGACCATCTCGGTGGTTGCGATGGCCATCATTCAGTTCCGCCGGACGGAGTTAAGGACCGATTCAACGCGGTCCGCCGAAGCTGGCACCACACCCACGGGGGGACACGCATCATGAAGCGCTTGAACATTGCCGCCGGGCTGCTGCTTGGTCTGTCCGCTTGCGCAACCTACGACTATGTCGGCGGCGGCGCAGGCGGCTACTACCACGGCTCGCCCTCGGTGCAGTACAGCTACCCGTATGGCTATCCCTATGGCCGCTATGACGGTTATTACGGCTACGGCAGCGGCTACTACGGGTATGGCGGTTACGGCGGGCGTTATCCGATCTATCGCCCACCGCACAACCACCGTCCGCCAGCGCGCCCGCCGCAGCAGGGCCATGGCCCGCGTCCGGGCAATGGCGATGGAAACGGCCATGGTCCACGGCCGCCGCGCCCGAC
>NZ_BAZI01000729.1 GCF_001310775.1 Stenotrophomonas pictorum JCM 9942 | reverse complement strand
CCGGCGGCCACGCGCCGCTCGCCGTACCTGAGCGACAGTGCGCTGCGCAGCGCCGACACCGCCACCCAGGCCTTCAGCCAGGAGCTGCGCCATCTGGCCGGCTCAGCCTGGAGGTGATCGGCCAGGCATTGTACTGCCCGCCGGACGAACTGGCGGCACCGCGCCACGACGACGTCGTGCTGCGCGGCCGCCTGCAGCAATCGACCCTGGACAGCGAGACGCTGTACCGCGAACACATCAAGCCGGTGTACGGCGAGCTGCTGCGTTTTGCCGGCCGGTTCGAACAACCGCTGGACGAGGTCCGCCAGCAGTGGTGGCGTGACGGACAGGAGGCCGCCTCGCAGCTGGTCAAGGCGGTCAAGGACGCCCACCAGCTGCAGGCCAATCTCAAGCGCTATGCCGGCGCCACGGTGCAGCCGGGGAGTACCGCCAGCGCGGCGGCCAGCGCGTATCTGGAGCTGCGCCGGCAGCTGATCGATGCGCTGGCGTGGCTGGGGCATTCGGCTTCAGTGCCGGCCACAGCCGGGCACTGGCAGGCCCAGCGGCAGACCTTGCAGGCGCATCTCACTGCGTTCAAGGACGACTTCACCGCGCGGCTGTTCCGGGAGGTGCGTGAGGGCCGGCTCGACGGCGCCCAGCTCGGCTCGCTGGTCAACGATCTGGGCTATGCCCAGCGCATCGTCGGCAACCTGCACCAGGTGCTGGAGCTGTGCGACGGCCAGCGCCAGGGGCTGGC
>NZ_BAZI01000728.1 GCF_001310775.1 Stenotrophomonas pictorum JCM 9942 | reverse complement strand
GCCCGCACCCGGCTCGGCCGCCGCCGCGCTGGGCGTGACGGTCGATACACAGCACACCCCGGCGCTGTACCGCCTGCTTGAACGCAGCCGCATCGACGCCAGCGCCGCCACCAAGGCCGCCAAGCACCACTACCAGCGGCCGCGTCCGTTCATGGTCAACCAGCAGCCCACCTGCACCCCGGACAGCGAGGACGGCCTGCGCAAGAGCGGTTCCTATCCGTCCGGACACACCGCCATCGGCTGGGCGTGGGCGCTGATCCTGGCCGAAATCGATCCGCAGCACGCCACCGCCCTGCTCCAGCGCGGCCGCAGCTATGGCCACAGCCGGCTGGTCTGCAATGTGCACTGGCACAGCGATGTGCTGCAGGGCCAGCGCCTGGGCGCGGCCACCGTGGCGCGGCTGCATGACGACCCGCAATTCAGCGCCGATCTGGCGCTGGCACGGCGCGAACTGCACTACGCCCGCAGCCTGAAGCGGACGCCGCCGCGCGACTGTGCGGCCGAAACGGCGGCGCTGGCGACGGAGCTTTCCGAAGCCCGGTAACGCAGCTTGCAGAAGCTAAAGAGCCGCTTCTGCGGCAGCCTGACCAGAGCCACCGGCCACCATCCGGGCCTGCGCAATGCGGCGCTGGCCCTGCCGGAGGGCCACAACACCGGGGCGGCGGTGCAGTACTTCCTCGATGCCGGCGTGCCGGCGCCCACGCGCAACGTCGGCGCGCCGTTCCACGCCCCGCAGC
>NZ_BAZI01000727.1 GCF_001310775.1 Stenotrophomonas pictorum JCM 9942 | reverse complement strand
CGCGAACGCCGTACCCGGCGCACTGGCGCGGGCGAATTCGCCAAAACGCCTGAGCATCTCCCCGCGCACACTGGCGCGGGCGCGCGACAGGCGTTTGCGCACGGCCGCATCGCTCAGGCCCAGCAGCAGCGCGACCTGCTGCGAGCTCTGGCCTTCGCGGTAGAACAGCAGCAGGGTTTCGCGGCTGTCCTCGGGCAGCGCGGAGATGATCTCCGCCGCCGCCAGCTCTTCTTCCACCCGCATCAGTACGTCGGCGCCATTGGGCGAGGGGTCGGCTGCCATGCCGATGGCGATCTCGGCCGCCTCACCGCTGAGCGGGCGGTTGCGGTTGGCGCGCAGCCAGTCGCGGGCCAGATTGCGGGTGATCTGCCGCAGCCATGGCAGGAAGCTGGAGGTGTTGCTGAGCTGGTTGAGCTGCTGCCAGGCCTTGATGA
Organism: Stenotrophomonas pictorum JCM 9942; assembly: GCF_001310775.1. Taxonomy (GTDB): domain Bacteria; phylum Pseudomonadota; class Gammaproteobacteria; order Xanthomonadales; family Xanthomonadaceae; genus Stenotrophomonas; species Stenotrophomonas pictorum. The sequence continues at coordinate 305 of NZ_BAZI01000727.1, read as the reverse complement.
AGGCTTCCTGGGCGATGTCCTCGCTGGCGTGCACGTCACGGGTGATCGCCAGCGCGATCGCCGTCACCGTGTTCTGGCAGACCGCCACGATGCGCCCATAGGACTGCGTGCAGCCGTTGCGGGCGGCAGGCAGGTCGCGTTGCAGGGTGGCTTCCAGCTGGGCGGTGGTCATCGGCGGCTCCGGTGGACGATGCAAGGCATGACGGACGCCGGCGCCGGATGTGACCGCGGCTCAGTTGCGCGGGGGCTGCGCGCTGGGCTGGATGCGCACACGGACCTCGTCGGTCCGGTCCTGCGCCGGTGCG
>NZ_BAZI01000726.1 GCF_001310775.1 Stenotrophomonas pictorum JCM 9942 | reverse complement strand
CGCCAAGGCCGGCTACAGCGCCCATGTGCTGGACCCGGCCGGCAGCGGCGAGGATGCCCAAGCGCAGCGTCACGCCGAGGAGCTGCGCGTGCTCAAGCGCGATCTGTGGCTGGCCGCGGCGTTGACCCTGCCGGTGTTCGCGCTGGAAATGGGCGGGCATCTGCTGCCGGCGTTCCATCATGTCATCGCCACCACGCTGGGTACGCAGAACAGCTGGCTGCTGCAGTGCGCGCTGACCACGCTGGTGTTGCTGCTGCCGGGTCGCCGCTTCTATCTCAAGGGTATCCCGGCGCTGCTGCGCGCCGCACCGGACATGAATTCGCTGGTGGCGGTCGGCACGCTGGCCGCGTACGGCTTCTCGCTGGTGGCGACCTTCGCCCCGCGCTTGCTGCCGGCCGGCACGGTCAACGTCTACTACGAAGCCGCGGCGGTGATCGTGACGCTGATCCTGCTCGGGCGCATGCTCGAAGCCAAGGCCAAGGGCCGCACTTCCGAGGCGATCAAGCGCCTGCTCAAGCTGCAGGCCAGGACCGCACGCGTGCGCCGCGACGGCGGTGTGGTCGAACTGCCGCTGGAGCAGATCGCCACTGGCGATGTGATCGACGTGCGTCCGGGTGAGCGGATCGCCGTGGACGGGCAGGTGATCGACGGCGACAGCTATGTCGACGAGTCGATGATCAGCGGCGAGCCGGTGCCGGTGCAGAAGGCGCCCGGCAGCACCGTCATCGGCGGCACCGTCAACCAGACCGG
>NZ_BAZI01000725.1 GCF_001310775.1 Stenotrophomonas pictorum JCM 9942 | reverse complement strand
CGCCGCCCTCACGCGATGGCGCCGGCGGGATCGCCCGCGGCGGGCGGACGGAAGGACGGCGGTTGTTCCAGGGGTTGCTCACTGCATGTCTCTCTTATTTTTTGACGCGCCAGAAATCGGCGTTCTTGATGCCCAGCGCATCCGGATCGAAGACCGGGTCCAGCCCCAGTTTCTTCTGCCGTTCGTAATCGCGCAGCGCCAGCATTGCCGGCTTCTGCAGGATGAAGATGGCGATGACGTTCAGCCAGGCCATCAGACCGACGCCGATATCACCCAGCGCCCACGCCATTTTGGCATTGTGGAAGGCACCGAACACGACCATGCCCATGATGCCCAGGCGCAGCACCAGCGTCGCGGCCGGATGGGTGCGGTTGCTGCCGGCCAAGTAGGTGAGGTTGGTTTCGGCCATGTAGTAATAGGCCATGATCGTGGTGAAAGCGAAGAAGAACAGCGCGATCGCCACGAAGCCGGCGCCCCAGCCGGGCATGACCGATTCCACCGCGGCCTGGGTGAACAGCGCCCCTTCGGAAGGCTGCACGCCGGGCACGCCGCTGATGATGGCCTCCAGCTTGCTCACGCCGCCCTCGGTGACTTCGCGGAACACGTTGTACATACCGGTGGACAGCACCAGGAACGCGGTGGAGGTGCACACCAGCATGGTGTCGAAGTAGATCGCAAAGGCCTGCACATAGCCCTGCTTGGCCGGGTGCGAGACCTCGGCGGCGGCGGCGGCGTGCGGGCCGGTGCCCTGG
>NZ_BAZI01000724.1 GCF_001310775.1 Stenotrophomonas pictorum JCM 9942 | reverse complement strand
GCCGCCGCGCTGCGCGCCTTCCACACGCTGGATATTCCGCTGGTGTTCCACAACAACGCCCAGCCCGGCTCGCGCACCGGCAGCGGGGCCGCGATGCAACAGCTGTCCGACAGCATGAGCGACGCGCTGCTGGCCTTGGCCCGCACCGGCGACCCCAACCATGCCGGTCTGCCGCGCTGGGACCGCTACGGACTGGCACGCCGCCAGACCATGGTGTTCGACACGCCGAGCCGGCAGATGGACGATCCGCGCGGCGGCGAACGCCGGCTCTACCAGCAGGCCCCCTTCATCCAGCGCGGTACCTTCTGAGCCCGATCATGACCTTGCGACCGTTGCTGTTTTCTCTCGCCCTGGCGCTGACGCCGGCAGTGGCCTGCGCCGCGCTGGATCCGTCCATCACCGAGCGGCCCACGCCCACCCCGATCCGCGCCAGCAAGATCGTGCTGGTCGGCGATTCCACCACGGCGGTGCAGGGCGGCTGGGGCCCGGCATTCTGCGCGCGCCACGTCAGCGCGTTCCTGAGCTGCGTGAACCTGGCCCGCGGCGGTCGCAGCAGTTACAACTACCGTGCCGAGGGTTCGTGGGACATCGCCCTGCAGGAGATGCGGCCCGGTGCCTACCGCGACGTGCATGTGCTGATCCAGTTCGGTCACAACGACCAGCCCGGCAAGCCGGGACGCTCGACCGATCTGCAGCACGAATTCCCGGACAACCTGCGCCGCTACGTGCGCGAGGTCCGCGCCGCCGGCGCCGTGCCGG
>NZ_BAZI01000723.1 GCF_001310775.1 Stenotrophomonas pictorum JCM 9942 | reverse complement strand
CGCATACAGGCCCAGGCGCGGATCGACCTGTTCGGACCCGGGAAATCCGAGCCCAGCGCCAGCCGGGCCCCGCTGTGCAGGTAACGCTGCCAGGCGTAGGCGCCCTTGATCCGCTCCGGGCCCACGCGCTGCTCGGCCCAGCCCATATCCGAGGTGGCGTGGGTGGGCTGCATCGAGGCGACAACCCCCAGCGGCGCGAAGCGGGCGATGTCCTCCAGCGCCACCACCTGCGCATGTTCGACGCGCCAGCGGTGGTCATCCCCCTTGCGCGCACCCAGCACTTTCTCATAGGTATCGAGCACGATCCGGTTGCCGCGATCACCGATGGCATGGGTGGCCACCTGCACCTTGCAGCCGTCGGCCTTGCGCACCGCCAGCTCGAAATCGGCTGGCGAGGTCATCAGCAGGCCGTGGTTGTGCGGATCATCGCTGTAATCGGCCAGCAGCGCGGCGCCGCGGCTGCCCAGCGCGCCATCCATGAACAATTTCACGCCACGCATCTGCAGGCGTCCGCCGGCATGCTGATACAGCCCGCTGCGGCACAGATCATCCAGCGCCGCCTGGTTGCCATCGGCGTAGGCATCGATACGCAGTGGCAATCTGCCCTGATCGGCCAGACGCTTCATCAACGCCAGATCCTCGCGCGACACGCCCATGTCATGCACGCCGGTCAGACCATTGCGGACGGCTTCCTGCAGGGCCGCATGCAGCCGTTTCTCGCGCGCGGCCTCGTCCAGCGCCGGGATATGCGCGCTCACCAGCG
>NZ_BAZI01000722.1 GCF_001310775.1 Stenotrophomonas pictorum JCM 9942 | reverse complement strand
CGGCCGCCAGCGTGGCGCAGCGCAGCGCGGCCCCGGCTTGCAAGGCGGCAGTCAGTGGCGGCTGCGGCAGATCGTCCATATGCAGCTGCGCGCACGGCATCAGCAGCGCCGCCTCGGTGGTGTAGTCGTACAGCGCGCGCGAACCCGGGCCATCGGAATAGACACTCGGCTCGCCGGCTACCACCGCGTCCAGCCAGTCGCCCTCCATTTCCGCCGCGCGCAGCACCGCGCCACCGCCGTTGGAAATCCCCACGGCGATGATGCGGGTGTTGTCGAAGGTGAACGGCGCGGCCTGCGGATACGCCTGTTCCAGCGCCAGCAGCGCGTACTCGGCCGCCTGCTTCACATGGCGCCCCCAATCGGCCTCCGGGTTGTCCTTGGAATGGGCGTGCTTGAACGCCACGCCCGAGGCGTTGACCGGGGCATCCGGCACGAACGCCAGATCGGCCGCCTCGCCCAGCGCACCGACCGTGCCGTTGGCGCGGACACCGATCTGCGCGTCCAGGTCGTAGTAATCGCTGCCGGCACCCTTGTCGGTGTAGACCACCGCACAGCCCTTGGGCAGACCCCACGCCGCCGCCACCGACACCGCGCCATAGATGCCGCGCGAACCGGAGGCCGGAGCGACCAGCACACAGCGCTTGCTCAGATTGAAATTGTCCGGCACCTGCGCCAGCACGCGGTGCGGCTGGCGCGCATCGGGCAGCCGCGCATAGGCCGAGTACTCGCGACCGGGCACGCTTTCAAGACTGCCGAACAGCTCGCC
>NZ_BAZI01000721.1 GCF_001310775.1 Stenotrophomonas pictorum JCM 9942 | reverse complement strand
CGCTCGGCCGCAGGGTGGCTGCGCGCTTCCAGCAATGCCGACAGGCGCGCGCGATGCTCCACCGGCAACGTGAGGTGCCGTTCGATCCAGTCCTGCGCCGGGCTGCGGTGCAGGTACAAGGTCGCCGCGAAGATGATCCGCTGGGTGGCCACCCGCAGCACCGCCAGCAGCTCCCATCCGCCCCGTCCGGTGAGGCCGCGGCAGAGGAAGTCGATAACGGTGGGGGACATTGCGCAGCTCCGGGCCGGTCGATGGCAGATGAAACCAGTGGTTCCATGATGGCGCCTGCCGCTGCAAACTGCATCCGCCCGGGACGCCGTCCCGCGTCCAACCCGTCCGCTGCCCCGTCCTGTCCTGCATGTCCATCGCACCTGCCGCCGACGCGGCCCCGTTGATCGAACTGGACCAGGCCTGCGTGATCCGTGGCCAGGTCCGCGTGCTGCATGAGCTGAATCTGCGCATCGAGCAGGGCCAGCACACCGCGATCCTGGGGCCGAACGGCTGCGGCAAATCCTCGTTCATCAAGCTGATCACGCGCGAGCTGTACCCGCTGGCGCGCGGCGACGGCCAGCTGCCGGTGAAGGTGATGGGCCAGGCCCGCTGGCAGGTGGACCGGCTGCGCGCGCAGCTGGGCATCGTCACCGGCGATCTGTCCGGCAATCTGGCCGACATGCCCGGGCTGGGCGTGGAGGAGGCGGTCATTTCCGGCTTCTTCGCCAGCTACGTGGTACCGCCGCATCGCGACATCACCCCGGCCATGCGCGAGCG
>NZ_BAZI01000720.1 GCF_001310775.1 Stenotrophomonas pictorum JCM 9942 | reverse complement strand
GCCGGCCACTGGACGCGCCTGCGCCAGGCCTTCGACCACCTGGGGAAAGGCGATGCCGGCGGCCAGCGCCAGCGAAGCGGCGGCCAGCGCGTTGAGCACGTTGTGGCGACCGGGCAACTGCAGTGCCACCGCAGCCTGGCCCTGCGGTGTTACCAGGGTGAAGCGCGAACCTCGGCGGCCAGCACGATCTCCGTGGCACGCACTTCGGCACTGTGTTCCAGGCCGAAGCGCAGCACCTGGCAGCGCACCGGGGTACCGAGGAAATGCTGCTCGAAGAACGGTGCGAACGCATCGTCGGCATTGATCACCGCCACGCCCGCTTCCGGCAGCGCCGCGTAGATGGCGCCCTTGGTGGTAGCCACGCCGAGCAGGCTGCCCATGCGTTCCAGGTGGGCGGCCGCCACGTTGTTGACCAGCGCGTAGCGCGGACGGGCGATGTCGGTGAGATAGGCGATATCACCCGGCTTGCCGGCACCCATCTCGTAGACGGCGTAGTCGGCATCTTCCGGCGCATCGATCACCGCCAGCGGCAGGCCGATCTCGTTGTTGCGGTTGCCGGGAGTGGCGTAGACCTGACGCTGTTCCACGGCCTGGACATGCTGCAGGATCGCCAGCAGCAGTGCCTTGACGCTGGTCTTGCCGTTGCTGCCGGTGATGGCGAACACGCCGGTGTCGCGCCCCTGCTGCATGGCCGCGGCGATTTTCGCCAGCGCCAGCTCGGTGTTGGCAACCACGACCTGCGGCACGTCCAGCGGCTGCAGGGTGTCGAC
>NZ_BAZI01000719.1 GCF_001310775.1 Stenotrophomonas pictorum JCM 9942 | reverse complement strand
ACCGAGATTTGCCGCAGTCTGCGGGGGCCGGCGCCTGGGCCGGTACTCCCAGCTGCCGCTCTCCCAGACCATTGGCTACCGGCGGTGAGTCCACCTGATCACGGTATCGTAGCGGTCGGTGCTGCGACGAACGATCTCGAGCCGAACTTCTATGAATCAGAAAGCAGATTGCTCAGGTGCCGCGGATGTCCACGACCCCGAGGCGGGGCAGATCGCGCACCTGCTCGAACGCCTCCAGGCTGGTGAGGCCGAGGCCCTGTCCGACCTACTTCCCCTGGTCTACTCGCAGCTGCGGGCGATCGCCCGCCGCCTGCGCCGCCGAGACGAGCTCGGCAGCCCCACCTTGAACACCACGGCGGTGGTGCACGAGGCGTATCTCAAGCTCGCCCGCAACGATCAGCGATTCGCCGACCGCGTCCACTTCTTCGCCGTGGCCTCGACGGCGATGCGCCAGCTCCTCGTCGACGCCGCCCGCAAGCGGGGCCGCCACAAACGAGGAGCCGGAGTCGTGCCGGAGCCCCTCGACCAGCGGCAGATCTCGATCGACGACCAGAGCGCCTTCGTGCTCGAGCTGAACGAGGCGCTCGAGGTCCTCGGGAAAGAGAGCCCACGCCTGCTCCGGGTCGTCGAATGTCGTTACTTCGGCGGCCTGAGCGAGGAGGAGACCGCCGAGGCCCTCCAGGTGAGTGTCCGGACCGTGCGGCGCGATTGGACCCGAGCGCGGGCCCACTTGGCCGTGGCCTTTGCTCCGCAGCGATGACGCCGGGCGCC
>NZ_BAZI01000718.1 GCF_001310775.1 Stenotrophomonas pictorum JCM 9942 | reverse complement strand
GGCGGATGCACCCGCAGCGCCGGTTTCGCAGGCCGGCGTTGCCCCGGGCAACAGCCATCCGCTGCCCAAACATGCGCTGATCGGCTATCTGCACAACTTCGACAATGGCATCGGCGTGCTGCCGCTGGGCCAGGTCGATGACAGCTGGGACGTGATCGTGCTGGCGTTCGCCCAGGACAAGGGCGAGGGCAAGGTGGCCTTCACCCCCGATCCGGCGCTGGATCGCGCGCAGCTGATCACCGATATCGCCGCCAAGCGCGCACAGGGCAAGATCGTGGTGCTGTCTTTTGGCGGCGAGCTGGGTACGGTGACCCTGAACACCCGGCGCGACGAGGACAACTTCGTGGCCACCACCGCCGAGGCGATCAACACGTTCGGCTTTGACGGCATCGACATCGATCTGGAGAAGATCGCCGGCGTCACCCATGGCGCACCGGTGGTGCCGCACCTGGTCTCGGCGGTGAAGCGCCTGCACGCCATGTACCCGAACCTGTACGTGTCGATGGCGCCGGAGCACCCGTATGTGCAGGGCGGCTTCGTGTCGATGGACGGCATCTGGGGCGCCTACCTGCCGCTGATCGACGGCCTGCGCGACGAGCTGGACCTGCTGCACGTGCAGCTCTACAACAACGGCGGCCTGCCCACGCCGTACCGCGCCGAGAAGTATCCCGGTGGCAGCGTGGACATGCTGGTCGGTTCGGCGAAGATGCTGATCGAAGGCTTCGAGCTGGCCGGTGGCAAGGGCCGCTTCGACGGCCTGCGCGCCGACCAGGTG
>NZ_BAZI01000717.1 GCF_001310775.1 Stenotrophomonas pictorum JCM 9942 | reverse complement strand
TGGTGCGCGAGGTCTGCGCGGCCGGCGGTGACCGCGATGCACTCGATCGCGCCAATGCCGGCCTGATCGCCGCCCTGCGCGCCTCCGACGAGGGTCGCGAAGGGCTATCGGCATTTCTCGAGAAACGCGCGCCGCGTTGGGCGCAGAAGGACTGAACCATGCTTTCCAGCATCTCCCTGCCCGCTACCGTCGCGGGGTGCGCGTGAACGATTTCGTCCGCATTGTCGAAGTCGGCCCGCGCGATGGCCTGCAGAACGAAAAACAGCTCATCGCCACCGCCGACAAGATCGAGTTGATCAACCGCCTGTCGGCCACCGGCCTGCGCAGCATCGAGGCCACCAGCTTTGTCAGCCCCAAGTGGGTGCCGCAGCTGGCTGACGCGGCCGACGTGTTCACCGGTATCCAGCGTCGCCCCGGGGTCAGCTATCCGGTGCTGGTCCCCAATGAACAGGGCTACGAACGCGCCCTGGCGGTCGGCGTGGAAGAAGTGGCGGTGTTCACCGCCGCCTCCGAGCAGTTCAACCTGAAGAACACCAATGCCGGCATCGACGAGTCCATGCGCCGCTTCGCGCCGATCCTGACCCGGGCCCAAGCCGATGGGATCAAGGTCCGCGGCTACGTCTCCACCGTGCTGGGCTGCCCCTACCAGGCGAAGTACCAGTAGCCGAAGTGGTCCGTGTCGCCCGCCAGTTGCACGCGATGGCTGTTACGAGGTCTCGCTGGGCGACACCATCGGCGCGGGCACCCCGCGCAAGGCAGCGGCGATGCTGCGCGCCGTCG
>NZ_BAZI01000716.1 GCF_001310775.1 Stenotrophomonas pictorum JCM 9942 | reverse complement strand
CTGCTCGGCGGCCGGCGCATCGATCACCTGCAGCAGCTGCGCCAGCCGCCAGTAGCTGGTCTCCGTGCCACGCAGGCGCTGGTAGTCGTCGCTTTGCACATAGGCGCCCAGCGCCTTCCGCTCGGCCTGGCTGTACGCCTCGCGGAACAGCAAAAAGCCGTTGCCCGGGCACTCCACCAGCGGCCACGGCGACTGGATGGCGCCATAGGCGCGCCCATCCAGGAAATGGCCGAACGCCGTGCCCGAGCCCATGGTGCTGGCGCTGAAGCGCTCGCCCCCCACCGGGCAGACGTAATCCACCGTCATGAAGGTCATTGCCGCCGCCGGCGCCGCCAGCATCGCCAACAGCACGCCCAGACCGATCGTGATGCGCTTCATACCCCGTCCCCCGTGTCCGCTGAAGCGGCGACGATAGCAGTCAGCCAGGGGATCGCGGCAGGGTCCAGGACCGGTGCGGCGGGCTCCGCTGCCAGCGCCCGTCAGCGGCCGCGCGCCAAATCCCCGGCACAGTTCCAGCGGTGCCCGCTCCGGTCGCCGCCGCAGGACACGACATGGAAGTCGGCACCAGGGCCGTGCCACGCCGCGGCGCCTGGAATGGGATCGGTCCGGAGCGCACCGCCGGCAACGGCCCACGGATCGATGCGCAGCAACCGCCACCATCGACCCGTCCAGACAGCGGTCAGGGAGTGGAGGGGTATCGGCCATGTCGCCGGCGCAGCAGCGGCGCGGCGGTTTCCCGTGCGATCAGGTGCCCGCCCACCTCCGTGTGGACACGCTCCGGCAGAT
>NZ_BAZI01000715.1 GCF_001310775.1 Stenotrophomonas pictorum JCM 9942 | reverse complement strand
CGGCGATGCCGCTGCTGCACCCGGAGCTGCCTTCGGCGGTGACCCATGCGGTGCTGATCCGTGGCAGTGCGCGCCGCCGCGCCGGCGGGCTGGATACCCACAGCTATGGTTCCTGGTATGCGGCGCTGGTGGATCTGAGCACTGCGCATGAGTGGCCTGGGCTGGCGCAACGTGCTCTGTGACACCGCCTTTGTCGGCCGCCTGCAGGAGGGCCGGCCGGCCGCGGGTGACATGGAGGTGCTGGCCACGCGCTGGCCGGTCTGGACCGCGCGCCTGGCCTCGTTCCTGATGGACGACCCGCTGTACGCCCATCGCGGCCAGCTGCAGCAGCGGTGCGCGCAGGCGATAATGCCCGACGCCCAGCGCGACCTGTTCGAGGCCTGTGCTTCCCTTCCAGGCGCGGAGCCGGTGTGAGCGATTCGATTGCCGTTGTTGTTGTCAGCTACCAGAGTGCGAGCACGCTGGACGAATGCCTGCAGCGGCTGCGCGCGGCGCGGGAGGTGGCCGAGATCCGCGTGGTCGACAACGATTCCGATGACGGTTCGCTGGCCATCGCCCAGCGCCATGCCCTGGCCGATCCGCGCGTGCGCTTCATCGCCAATCCGGACAATCCCGGCTTCGCCACCGCCTGCAACCAGGGCGCGCAGGACTGCCAGGCGCCGTGGCTGGCCTTCATCAACCCGGACCTGATGGTCGAGCCGTCCACGCTTGCGCAGCTGCGTGCGCTGGGCGCGCAGCTGGGCGATTGTCTGCTGGGCGTGGAGCAGGTCGATGAGGCCGGCCAGGCCGATG
>NZ_BAZI01000714.1 GCF_001310775.1 Stenotrophomonas pictorum JCM 9942 | reverse complement strand
CCCTGGCATGGCCCCTGCTGGCACGCGGCCAGCCGTTCGATGCGTCTGCGCGGCCAGCGACCTGATCGCCATCGGCGCGCTGCGGGCGCTGCGTGAACACGGCCTGCGGGTGCCCGAGGACGTGCGGGTCACCGGTTTTGACGACATCCCGCTGGCCGCCTCGGTGTCGCCGGCGTTGACCACCGTGCAGCAGGACACCAAACAGGCCGGTCAGCTGCTGGTGGAACGGCTGCTGGGGCTGATCGCACGCGAGCCGGTGGAAGGCATCAACATCCCTGTCAAGCTGGTGGTGCGCGAATCCTCCCGCGGCGGACTCAGCTGAAGTCCTTCAGGATTTCCAGCACGCCGGCCGGAGCGATCTCGAAGCCCAGCGTCGTGCCCGGGTTGATCACCACGCCATAGCCGCCGGGCACGCGCCGCAGCACCTCGAGCATCAGCATGCGGAGGGTGTGCGGCGCCTGCTGCGGGAAATAGCCGACCCGCGCCATGTCGGTGAACACCGCCACATGCAGCACGCCCTGCTTGTCGAACAGCAGCGGATCAAAGCCGCTGCCATCGGGGGTGACCAGGCTCCCGGTCAGCAGCACCACCTCGGAGGCGACGAAGGCCTGCATGAACGCCTTGATCGGCAGCTTGCCGTCCATCGCGGTGCGCAACAGCGTTTCGATCGGGGTCTGCGGGGGGAGCTCGTTCATGCGGGAGGCCGGGATTGCGGGGGGCGCTGATTGTAGCGGGCGCCGCCGCTGCAGCCCCTGCCTCGCGGCTGGGGCCTCCATCGCCGCGGCTCAG
>NZ_BAZI01000713.1 GCF_001310775.1 Stenotrophomonas pictorum JCM 9942 | reverse complement strand
TCCACCGCGCTGGCGAACTCGGCGCGGCCTTCACCATGCGCCACCGCCACGGGCAGACGCGAGCCGGCCATGCCGCGCAGCAGGATCGACGGCGACTCCACCACTTCCAGCAGCGCGGTTCGCGCTTCGAACTGCTCGCTGGCGTTGCGCAGGAACTTCGGCCAGTGCGTGGCACCGGGAATGATGTCCTTGAGCTGGCTCATCATCTGGCAACCGTTGCACACGCCCAGTGCGAAGGTGTCCGGGCGGGCGAAGAAGGCCGCGAACGTCTCGCGCAGGGCCGGACGCTCCAGGATCGAGGTCGCCCAGCCACGGCCGGCACCGAGCACGTCGCCGTAGCTGAAGCCGCCACAGGCGGCCAGACCCCGGAAATCGGCCAGTTGCACGCGCCCTTCAATCAGGTCGCTCATGTGCACATCGAAGGCGTCGAAACCGGCGCGCTCGAAGATGGCGGCCATCTCGATCTGGCCGTTGACGCCCTGCTCGCGCAGGATCGCCACCTTCGGCCGGGCGCCAGTGGCGATGAACGGTGCCGCCACATCCTCGGCCGGATCAAACGCCAGCCGGGGTTTCAGCCCCGGGGCGTTGAAGTTGCGGGCGATGGCACGTTCCTGGTCTGCCGCTTCCGGGTTGTCACGCAACTTCTGCATGGCGTGAGTCACCGACCACCAGGCGTCGAACAGCTCTTCCCAGCGCCATTCCACCAGGGTGTCGCTGCCCAGCTGCACGCGCACCACCGGGGCGGTGGTCGGGCGGGCGATGCGCTGCGCGCACTCGGTCAGCGCATGGCGCTCGA
>NZ_BAZI01000712.1 GCF_001310775.1 Stenotrophomonas pictorum JCM 9942 | reverse complement strand
CCGGTTTGTCCAGGAAGTCGCCGACCACCGCGCCCAGCGGCCGGGTCAGCACGAAGGCCGTCCAGAACAGCGTTCCGCGTGAGATCGGGCTCCAGTGCCAGGCGGCGGCCACCAGCAGCAACACACCGCCGAAGACCGCCGCCGCGCCGAGGTAGCCCATTCCGGCGCTGTCGGCCGTCCAGTCGCCCAGCGCCGTGCCCAGCGTCTGCGAGCACATGATGGTCAGCCAATAGAACCCCTCCGCACGTGGGCTGGCCACGGTGCCGATATCGATCGAGCCCAGCGTGCGGTGCCAGGTAAACAGCGTGGCCAGCAGCAAACCCAGCAGCAGCGTGCTGCCGCCGGTATAGCCGATGCCCAGCGAGCGGTCGGCGAAGTCGGCCAGGGTGGTGCCCACGGTGGTGGAGGCGATGACGGTCAGCCAGTACAGCGCCGGCCGGAAGCGGCTGGTGCGGATCTGCGCGGCGACCGCGAGCAGGAATACCGCCATGAAGATCACGGTGCCGACCGCATAGCCCAGCCCCAGCGACATCGATACCGTATCGCCGCCGGTTTCGCCCAGCGTGGTGGCCAGCACCTTGATCACCCAGAAGCCGAAGGTGAGCGCCGGCACCTTGGCCAGTGCCCGGGGGGTGTTATCGCGCAGGTGCATGGCCTTCTCCGTGTCGGACCGGGCAGGGCGTGGCCCTGACGTGGAATCGAGGGGAATGCTGTGCCGGTCCGGGTCTGAAGATTGTCGGTGGCCGACGCTGGGCCGTGATCGGGCGCGCGGCGGGCGGGAGTTCGACAGCGCGGGCGG
>NZ_BAZI01000711.1 GCF_001310775.1 Stenotrophomonas pictorum JCM 9942 | reverse complement strand
GGCCCGGGCATTGGCCAGGTGGTCGCGCGCGCGCAGCGCCTGCGCCTGCACGCGCGCGGTGTCCTGCAGCACGTCCTGCAGCAGCTGGCTCAGATCGGCGATGCTGCGTGCCTGGCGGACCGAGATGGCGTAACTGGCCAGACGGTCGTGGTAATCGCCGGTATCGGTGGCCATGCCGTCCACCTGCTGGACGAAATCGATCATCAACTCCTTCATCGCCGTCTTGGAGGCGTCGATGCCCTGCTTGAGCAGGCCCTGGCGGTAGATCACCTCCCGCAGGTTGTTGCGGGTGTGCTCCAGCGAGCTGCGATCCAGCGGGCCGCCCAGCAACTGGCGCACCGCGCTGATCTGCCCCTGCAACCAGCTGCCGCCCTCGAGCAGTTCGGCGATGTTTTCCAGCAGCAGATCGAACAGGTTCAGCAGCAGGTCGTGCTGTTCCTGCAGCCCTTCGCTGCGCACGCCGACCTGGTGGCACAGCTCGCGCAGCTGCTGCTCCACCGGTGCCAGCGACTGGCCCGGCTGCCAGTGGCGCAGTTCGGCACCCATCCGTTCGGTGTGCTGCTGCAGTTCCGGCGCCTGTACCAGCAAGCCGGCCAGCACCGCATCCAGGGTGTTGCGCAGCAGGTCGCGCAGCTTGGCGGCATCGCCGTTCGCCGATGCCGGGGTGTCCAGTTCGACCGTGCGGATGTACTTGTCGATGAGTTGCCGCAGCAGGCGGCCATAGCGCTCCCAGTCGCGCTCGGCCTGGGCGCTGTGCAGGCGCTGGCCCATGTCGCCCAGCTCGCCGGGCAGGGTGGCC
>NZ_BAZI01000710.1 GCF_001310775.1 Stenotrophomonas pictorum JCM 9942 | reverse complement strand
AGCCGGCCGTCCTCGCCGCGCTCCACCCGCAACCGCACGCGGGTGCCGTAGTCGATACGCAGCGCCCACAGCAGCGACAACGGCATGCCGCAGATGCGCGAGATCGCCAGCCGCAACACGCCGGCATGACTGACCACCAGCACCGGCCGGCCATCGCCGTCGTCCTCGTCCATCAACCGCTGCAACTGCAGTTCCACGCGCGCCTGGAACTGCTGCCACGACTCGCCATTGGGTGGCATCACCTCGTGCGGCTCTTCATACAGGCCGGCCAGTTGCTCGGCCGGCAGCTCATCGAAATGGCGACCGTCCCAGTCGCCGAAGTCGAGCTCGGCCCAGTCCGGATGGATCTCGCAGAACTGGTCGGTGCCGGCCAGCAGCGCGTGCGCGGTATCCAGCGCGCGGCGGCGCGGCGAGGCGATCACCCGGCTCCAGTCCAGACCGGCGTGGCAGCGATGCAACGCCTCCATCGCGCCGTCGACCAGCGGCGGGTCGGTGCGGCCGTCCAGATAGCCCTGGCGCCCGGTGGACGCGTGCCGCATCAGATCCAGGATCATCGGCGGCCGTCACGATCGGCCACGGCCGCTTCTTCAAACGTGGCCATCTGGTTGTGCAGCGCGCAGGCCATGCGCACCAGCGGCAAGGCCAGCGCCGCGCCGGAGCCTTCGCCCAGACGCAGATCCAATTGCAGCAGCGGCTGCGCCTGCAGCAGCTCGAGCAGGCGGACATGCCCGCGCTCGGCCGACTGGTGCGAGAACAGCAGCCACGGCCGTACCCCGGGATTGATGCGCACCGCGGCCA
>NZ_BAZI01000709.1 GCF_001310775.1 Stenotrophomonas pictorum JCM 9942 | reverse complement strand
CGGAACCCGCGGCGTCGGCGGGCGCGCTCCGTGCCAAGGTGTTCGGCGCCCGGTTGGACGACGCGCAGTACTTCGCCCTGGTGCAGGACGTGATGGAAAGCAGGTTGTCGGACCTGGAGCTTGCAGCTTTCGTCACTGCCAGCGCGGGTGACCGCCTGGACCATGCGGAGACGACCGCGCTGACGCGAGCCATGATCTCCGTGGGCCAGCGCCTGGACTGGGGCGAAGGGCCGGTGCTGGACAAACACTGCGTAGGTGGCCTGCCGGGCAATCGCACCACCCCGATCGTGGTGGCCATCGTGGCTGCGCTGGGCTACCGCATCCCGAAGACCTCGTCGCGCGCGATCACGTCGCCCGCGGGCACCGCCGACACCATGGAAGTGATGGCGCCGGTGGCGCTCGACCTGGCGGCGATGCGCCGGGTGGTGGAGCGCGAGGGCGGCTGCATCGTGTGGGGTGGCAACGTGCGCCTGAGCCCGGCCGACGACATCCTGATCCGGGTCCAGCGCCCGCTGGATTTCGACAGCGACGGCCAACTGGTCGCCAGCGTGCTGTCGAAGAAGATAGCCGCGGGCTCCACCCACGTCCTGATCGACATGCCGGTGGGTCCGACGGCCAAGGTGCGAGGTGAGGCCGCGGCCCACAGCCTCGGCACGCGGCTTGCCCACACCGCGGGCGCGCTGGGATTGCAGTTGGGCATCCATCGCTCCGACGGCACCCAGCCGGTGGGTCGGGGAATCGGCCCGGCGCTCGAGGCGCACGACGTGCTCAAGGTGCTGCGCAACGCGGCCGATGCACCCGCCG
>NZ_BAZI01000708.1 GCF_001310775.1 Stenotrophomonas pictorum JCM 9942 | reverse complement strand
TGCAGATCCGGCCGCAGCGCGCGCAGCTGGGCCTGCCGGCGCAGCGACGAAGTACCCACCACCGCGCCGTGCGGCAGCTGGTCCAGCGTGGCGTAGTGGTTGGAAACGAAGGCATCGGCCGGGTCGGCGCGGGTCAGAATGGCCGGCAACACGAACGGTGCCTCCAGTTCCATCGGCACATCCTTGAGCGAATGCACCGCGCAGTCGGCTTCGCCGCGCAGCATCGCCAGCTCCAGTTCCTTCAGGAACAGGCCCTTGCCGCCGATGGCCGCCAGCGAACGGTCCAGCACCTCGTCGCCGCGCGTGCTCATCGGCACCAGGGTCACCTCCAGCCCCGGATGGGCCTGGCGCAGGCGGTCGGCGACGTGTTCGCTCTGCCACAGGGCAAGCGGGCTCTTTCGGGTGGCAATACGCAAGGTAGTCATGTGCCCATTATCGCCGCAGCGGCGCGGCGGTCACAGCTGCGGCAACGCCTGCTTCAGGCTGGCCACGCAGCGGCGGCTGATTTCCAGTGGCTCGGGTACATCGCGCAACACCGCATGCACCTGCCGGCCGGGGCACGCCGCAACTCGACCAGCCGCGCACGCGCGACCAGGCAATTGCGGTGGATGCGGATGAAACGCGCCGGGAACTCCTCTTCCAGCGAGCGCAACGATTCCTCGATCAGGTCCTGCCCGCGGGTGTGGTGCACCACCACGTATTTCTCGTCGGCCTGCAGATACAGGATGTCTTCCACCGGAATCAGCCGCAGGCTGCCGCGCAGCCGTGCGCACAGCACCCGCCGTGCCTGCGCGGCTGCGGCGACCGGG
>NZ_BAZI01000707.1 GCF_001310775.1 Stenotrophomonas pictorum JCM 9942 | reverse complement strand
CTCAACCGGCTGGTCGCGCGCGGCCCGACCCGCATCCGCATCGCGCTGGACTGCGGCTGGGACGGCAGCTACACCTCGCAGAACGTGATCGGCGAGATCACCGGCCGCAGCCTGCCCAGGGAAGTGGTGGTGATTGGCGGCCACCTGGATTCCTGGGACCTGGGCACCGGCGCGATCGATGATGGCGCCGGCATCGGCATCACCATGGCCGCCGGCCACCTGATCGGCCAGCTCAAGCAGGCGCCCAAGCGCACCATCCGGGTGATCGCCTTCGCCAACGAGGAACAGGGCCTGCACGGCGGCAAGGCCTATGCCGAGGCCCGCGCCACCGCCGGCGAGATCGTGCAGCAGCACATCGCCGCCGAGAGCGACTTCGGCGCCGGCCGCATCTATGCCTTCAACACCGGCTCGGGCAATCCGGCCGAGTCGCGTGAAGCCACCCGTCAGATCGGCGAGGCGCTGGCGCCGCTGGGCATCGAGTACCGCGCCGAGGAGGGCGGCCCGGGTCCGGACGTGGGCCCGCTGGCAGCCAAGGGCGGCGCCTGGGCATGGCTGGCACAGGACGGGACCGACTACTTCGACCTGCACCACACCCCGGACGACACCCTGGACAAGATCGACCCGGCCGCGCTGGCGCAGAACGTGGCCGCCTACACCGTGTTCGCCTACCTGGCGGCCGAATCCGAAGGCAGCTTCGGCAGCGAGGCCAAGGCCGTGGTGCCGCCGAAGGAGTAAGCGGCCACCGCCGCTGGACAGCGGGAGCGCCCTTGCGGGTGCTCTTTTTTGCCCGCAGCGGCCCGCGCCCAGCGC
>NZ_BAZI01000706.1 GCF_001310775.1 Stenotrophomonas pictorum JCM 9942 | reverse complement strand
CGCTCAAGGGGTTGGCGCACGAACTGCGCAATCCGCTGGCCGGCCTGAAAGGGGCGGCGCAATTGCTGGCCCGGCGCGCGCATGGGCGCGATGCCGAGGAAAGCGAGCTGATCGACCTGATCGGCACGGAGATCGAGCGCCTGAACACCCTGCTCGAACAGCTGCTCTCGCCGGCACCGCAGCGCCCGCATGCGCCGCTGAACATCCACGCCGCGCTGGAGCGGGTACTGCGCCTGGCCGAGAACGAGGCCGGCTGGTCGGTGCGGCTGCTGCGCGACTACGATCCCAGCATTCCCGAATTCCCCGGCGATGCCGACCGGCTGACCCAGGCGCTGCTCAACCTGGTGCGCAATGCGATGCAGTCCGGCGCCACCACGGTCACCGTGCGTACCCGGGTCGAGCACGGCCTGCGCATCGCCGAGCAGCCCCACCCGTTGGCGCTGCGCCTGGAAGTGGCCGATGACGGCCGTGGCGTGCCCGAGGAGCTAACCGAACACCTGTTCCTGCCGCTGGTCAGTGGCCGTGCCGAGGGCACCGGGCTGGGCCTGGCGCTGGCCCAGCAGGTGGCGCGCGAACACCGTGGCACGCTGAGCTACCGCTCGCGTCCCGGCCGCACCGTGTTCACCGTGCTGCTGCCCCTGCCGCTTGCCGAACAAGCCCCGGCGGAGATGGAGATGAGCGATGTCTGATCCAACCGCGCAGGGCGCCACCATCTGGGTGGTCGACGACGACCGCTCGGTGCGCTTCGTCCTGACCACCGCCCTGCGCGACGCCGGCTACGGCGTGGAAGGGTTCGACAGTGCCGCGGCCG
>NZ_BAZI01000705.1 GCF_001310775.1 Stenotrophomonas pictorum JCM 9942 | reverse complement strand
GCTGTAGCGCGGCTGGTGCAGGGCGCGGGCCGCTGCGGCTTCGCCGGCCAGCAGCTGCCTGAGCGCGGCCTGCACGGCCGGCTTGGGAATGCCCACGCGCAGGTCGGTGCTGATCGCACTTTCACCGAGCAGATTGACCAGCCCTTCGCGGTACAGGTCCGACGAGCCGGATTTGCAGCGGTTCAGCAGGTGCAGCACATCCCAGCTCCCGGCTTCGTTGCGGACCAGAAACGCCAGATGGCTGTGGCGCAGGCCGTACCTGCGCAGGTCCTGGCCGCCGCGCGCGGCGATGGCCACCTCCACCCCGGGCAGCGCATCGAGGGTGTCGGCGGTGATGGCGGCCATGTCGAACATCGCCGCGATCGTGGTCGGCGGCGGGTAGCGCGGGGTGCAGGTCGGCGGCTGTGCGTTCGCCACTGGGGCCAGCGTGGCGATACCCAGCGCCAGCACTAGGGGGAAACGGTGGTTCATCGGGGGGCATCCTTGCAGGCAAACTGTAAAAGACCGTTACAGGCCGAGGCGGGCCTTGACCTCGGCGGCGATGCGCGGGGTTTCGCGCAAGGGTTCGATCGGGTCTGCCGGGTCGGCGTCCAGCGCGGCCAGACCCTCCAGCAGCCGGCCGCGTTCGACCAGCGATTGCTGGAACCGTGCCATCCGTCCCTGCGCGCGCCGGCCCAGCAGCACGCCCACCGGCACCCGGGTGGCGCAGGCCTCGGACAGCAGGTTCACCGAGTCCGGCGTGCAGACCACGCGGTCGGCCCAGCCCAGCAGCCCGGCGTACGGATTGGAACCGTCACCGCCATCGCTCCAGA
>NZ_BAZI01000704.1 GCF_001310775.1 Stenotrophomonas pictorum JCM 9942 | reverse complement strand
GGTCGCGTTCGCCCAGCGCGTCCATCCTCAGCTGCCCTCGGCCAGTCGCGCCAGTTCGTCGACCTGGTGCTCGTGCTGCAGGCGGCCGACCAGCGCGTCCAGATCGCCTTCGATGATGTTGGGCAGGTCGTACAGGGTCAGGCCCTCGACGCGGTGGTCGGTGATGCGGCCCTGCGGGAAGTTGTAGGTGCGGATGCGCTGGCTGCGGTCGCCGCTGCCGACCTGCAGGCGCCGGGATTCGGCCTGCGCCGCGGCCTGCTTGCTGCGCTCGGCGTCGAGCAGCTGAGCCTTGAGCCGCTTCATGCTTTGTCGCGGTTGGCGTGCTGGCTGCGCTCGGTCTGGCATTCGACCACCACGCCACTGGGCACGTGGGTGATGCGGATCGCCGATTCGGTCTTGTTGACGTGCTGGCCACCGGCGCCGGAAGAGCGGAACGTGTCCACCCGCAGATCGGCCGGGTTGATCACGACGTCTTCGACGTCATCGGCCTCGGGAATGATCGCCACGGTGGCGGCCGAGGTGTGGATGCGGCCTTGCGATTCGGTGGCCGGCACCCGCTGCACGCGATGGGTGCCGGATTCGAATTTCAGGCGCGAGTACGCGCCGCGGCCGACCACGCGCGCCACCACTTCCTTGTAGCCGCCATGCTCGCCGGGGTTGTCCGACTCGATCTCCACCTTCCAGCCCTGGCGCTCGGCGTAGCGGGCGTACATGCGGAACAGGTCGCCGGCGAAGATCGCCGCCTCGTCGCCGCCGGTGCCGGCGCGCACTTCCAGGAACAGGTTGCCGTCGTCGCGCGGATCGCGTGGCACCAGCA
>NZ_BAZI01000703.1 GCF_001310775.1 Stenotrophomonas pictorum JCM 9942 | reverse complement strand
CACTCGGTCAGCGCATGGCGCTCGACCAGGTCGGCGAACGCGGCGCGGTCCTCCCTGGCGATCTGCACCACGGCGCCGAGTTCTTCGTTGAACAGGCTGCGGAACGGATCATCGCCCCAGGCGTCGAGCACGATATCCAGACCCAGCCGCGAGGCGAAGGCCATCTCGCACAGCGCGGCAAACGCGCCGCCATCGCTGCGGTCGTGGTAGGCCAGCAACAGCCCCGATTCACGCGCATCGCGGATCAGTTCGAAGAACGCACGCAGGCGCTGCGGGTCGTCCAGGTCCGGCACCTCGCCGGCAAAGGCCGGCAGCGGGCTGTGGTCGGCATGGGTCTGGGCCAGGATCGAACCGCCCAGACGCTGCTTGCCCGCGCCCAGCCCGATCAGCCACAGCTCGCTGTCGGCGTCGCGATCCAGCAAGGGGGTCAGCTGCTGGCGCGCATCGCCCACCGGCGCGAACGCCGATATCACCAGCGACACCGGCGACACCGACTTCTCGGTCTGGCCGTCGGCCTGCCACTGCGCCTGCATCGACAGCGAGTCCTTGCCCACCGGGATGCTGATATCCAGCGCCGGGCACAGCTCCATGCCTACCGCCTTGACCGCGTCATACAGCAGCGCGTCTTCGCCCTCGTGGCCGCAGGCGGCCATCCAGTTGGCCGACAGCTTGACCGTCTCCAGCGCCGTCACCGGCGCCGCGCACAGGTTGGTGATGGCTTCGCCGACGGCCATGCGCGCCGAAGCGGCGGCATTGAGCAGCGCCAGCGGGGTGCGTTCGCCCAGCGCCATCGCCTCGCCGGCGTAGGTGTCGAACCCGG
>NZ_BAZI01000702.1 GCF_001310775.1 Stenotrophomonas pictorum JCM 9942 | reverse complement strand
CGATGCCAACGCGATCGAGCCGATGGGCCAGGCCAAGATCGCCTTCGACTACACCCACCTCGGTCCGGAAGGCGCCGGCTTCTTTGCGGCAATGGTGGCCGACGAGCTGGCGCAGCAGGTGCCGGCGCTGCGCCGCAACCTGATCCCCTGAGAACTCTCGGATGGCGTCCATGCTCCACCCGGCGCGGGCCTCGGAACACAGCGATAACCGCTCTGGCTTAATATCGACTGATGCATGATGACCTCCACCGCTACCCGCCGTTCCCGGGCCGCAAGCGCCTGCTGGCCGCGCTCGACCAGGCCATCCAGCAGCCCGGCATCAAGGCGATCACCCACACCGTGGAGCAGGTACTGCGCGAGGCGATCGCCGACGACCAGATCGTCCTGCCGGCGGGCGTGCACGAGCCCGTCCACGATCACTACGCCCGCCGCGAGCTGTATCGCAGCCCTATGCATGGCTACAGCGTGGTGGCGATGACCTGGGGCCCGGGGCAGGCGACCCCGCTGCATGACCACAGCGGGCTGTGGTGCGTGGAAGGCGTTTGGAACGGCACGCTGCAGATCACCCAGTACGCGCTGCAGGAGCAGGCCGGCGAGCGGTTCCAGTTCCGGGCCGGGCGCGGGCTGCTGGCCGGACGCGGCAGCGCCGGCTGCCTGATCCCGCCGCACGAGTACCACACCATCTGCAACCCGAGCCCCGATCAGATCGCGGTGTCGGTGCACGTCTACCAGCAGGTGATGGAGCGCTGCACGGTGTTCCTGCCCGATCCGGCCCACCCGCACTGGTATCTGCGCGAAACCCGCGATTTGCAGACCGAGA
>NZ_BAZI01000701.1 GCF_001310775.1 Stenotrophomonas pictorum JCM 9942 | reverse complement strand
ATAGGCGTCTCTGATCAGCAAGTAGCCCGGGTAAGCAACGCGCACCCGGGATTTCTTGGATACCTGCATTGCGGTGTTTCCCCGGGTGCGGCCGATGGCCTGACCCGGGCTACCCGGCTGCTCGGAACGTCGAGCTCTTTGCCAGAACAGCGAAGCAATCTGCTCGGCGCGCCGGGTACCCGAGCTCGGAAGACGGAGCTTTTTGCCCGGACGACGGAGCAATCTGCCCGGAGTCCCCGAGCTTTTTGCTCGGCGTGCGGAGCTGTTTGCTCGGGCCGCCGGGTACCTGAGCTCGTAATGCCGGGCTTTTTGCTCGGTTGATGGAGCAATTTGCCCGGAGTCCCGAGCTTTTTGCTCGGCGTTCGGGACTATTTGCTCGGCACGTCGAGCTTTTTGCTCGGAGCGCCGGGCTACGAGCCCGGAAGGCGGGGCGATCTGCCCGCTATCTACCCAAGATCTGCCTGCCATCAGGCCGCTATCTACCTGCGCGACGCCCCACCCTCACGGGCTCAGCACCGTGCTGTGCCCCAGTCCGCGGGTCTTGCGTACCTGGATCTGCACCGGGATGCGTTCCTTGACGGCATCGACGTGGCTGATGACGCCGATCAGCTTGCCTTGGGCGTTGAGGCTGTCCAGTGCGTCCAGGGCGACATCCAGCGAATCCGGGTCGAGGCTGCCAAAGCCTTCGTCAAGGAAGAAGGAGTCGATGCGGGTCTTGTGACTGACCAGATCCGACAGCCCCAGCGCCAGCGCCAGGCTGACCAGGAAGCTCTCGCCACCGGACAGGGTGCGGGTGTCGCGGCGGGCGTCGGCCTGCCAG
>NZ_BAZI01000700.1 GCF_001310775.1 Stenotrophomonas pictorum JCM 9942 | reverse complement strand
TCGAGGCAAACGCCTTCATCGCCGCCGGTGCGGTGGTCGGCCCGGGCAAGGTGGTGCGCAGCGGCGAGCTGTGGGCCGGCAACCCGGCGCGGCTGATGCGCCAGCTCAGCGACAAGGACATCGAAGGCCTGCGCTATTCGGCCGACCACTACGTCAAGGTCAAGGACCAGTACCGCTCGATGCCCGGCTGATCCCGGCGGTGGTTGCAGGCGACGGTGGGCTGGGCTTTCCACAGGACCGCGGTTAAAGTCGCCGCTGATCAAGGACGCCATCGAGACCCGCATGCCCCTGGCACCTGTCCGGGCTGGAAACCGGACTTTCCCGCGCTGCCGGGCCTACCTCAACATCGCCGCGGTGGTGCCGTGACACCGGCGCCAGCGATGCTGGATACCTACCGCGAAGTGATCACGCCTGAGGGCGTGCCCCTGCAGCTGCCCGCCGCCGGGCCGGTGCCGCGGGCGCTGGCCTGGCTGATCGATCTGATGGTGCGCGTTGGCGTGCTGACGCTGATGAGCCCGCTGCTGGCGCTGCTCGGCGGGTTGGGCCAGGGCCTGTATCTGGGACTGATGTTCCTGATGTTCTGGGCCTATCCGATCATCCTCGAGGTCTGGCTGGGACAGACCCTGGGCAAGAAGGCCGTGGGACTGCGCGTGATCGCCCGCGACGGCGCGCCGCTGGGCTGGATGGCGGCGATCGTGCGCAACCTGCTGCGCACCGTGGACATGCTCCCGTTCGGCTACGCACTGGGATTGATCTGCTGCCTGTACGACCCGTACGGCCGCCGCCTGGGCGATCTGGTCGCCGGCACGCTGGTGTGCATCTGCCGCCGCGTACCGC
>NZ_BAZI01000699.1 GCF_001310775.1 Stenotrophomonas pictorum JCM 9942 | reverse complement strand
TGGTCGGCGCTGCGCACCGCGCGGCGGCTCGGCATTCCGGTGGCCTCCGGGCTGCACACCCGCTTCGATGAATATCTGGCCGATTACGGCGCACCCTGGCTGCGGAGCACCGCACTGGCATGGATGCGGCGCTTCCACAACCAGTGCCAGGCCACCCTGGTCCCCACCCGCGAACTGCAGCAGTTCCTGCAGCACAAGGGCTTCGTCCGCGCCCGCCTGCTGGCCCGGGCGGTGGATGGCCGCCAGTTCGATCCGTGCCAACGCGATCCCGCGCTGCGCGCCGACTGGGGCATCGAAGGCGAGGGGTTCGTGGCGATCCACGTCGGCCGGATCGCCGCCGAAAAGAACCTCGGGCTGGCGGTCAAGGCGTTCCGCCGGATCCAGCAGGTCCAGCCGCGGGCGCGGTTCGTCTGGGTGGGCGATGGCCCGCTGCGCGAGCGGCTGGCGTATGAAAACCCGGACTTCATCTTCTGTGGCATCCAGCGCGGCCAGGCGCTGGCCCGGCACTTTGCCAGCGGTGACCTGTTCCTGTTCCCCAGCCGCAGCGAAACCTTCGGCAATGTGACCCTGGAGGCCATGGCCAGCGGCGTGGCGACGGTGGCTTTCAACTACGGCGCCGCAGGCGAGCATCTGCAAAACGGTCACAGCGGGGTGGCGGTGGACAACGAGCAGACCTTCATCGCCGCCGCCGTGCAGCTGGCCGGCGATGACGAGATGCGTGCCACGCTCGGCGCCAACGCCCGCCGCGCGATGCAGCGGCTGCATCCGGAACAGGTCGTGGCCCAGTTCGAGGCGCTGCTGCAGGAGCTGGCCGCGCAAAGGCACACCGATGCGGCCG
>NZ_BAZI01000698.1 GCF_001310775.1 Stenotrophomonas pictorum JCM 9942 | reverse complement strand
CAGCCGCCGCAGGGGCTGGATGCTTCGGCACGCCTGCGCGCGGTTGTCGCCTACGACCTGCTGCGCGAGCAGGGACCGGCGCTGGCACCGCCGTTCTTCTCGGTCTACATGGATTTCATCGAGGACGGGCTGATGGTGTATTCGCCCGGCATCGACTGGGGCAGCGGCGCCGACGCCACGGCCACCAACACCGGCTATCCGACCATGCTCGGCGCCGATCCGCGGCGCAATCCGCAGCGCCAGGTGTTCTGGACGCCGGTCTACCTGGACCGGCAGGCCGCTACCTGGATGGTGTCGGTGATCAAGCCGCTGGACTGGCACCAGCACTGGGTCGGCACACTGGGCCACGATGTCTCGGTGCAGAGCCTGATCGAGCAGGTCGACAGCGGCGATGAAAGCGACGGCGTGCAACTGGTGATGAGCGCCGACGGCGCGCTGATCGCCCACCCGCAACTGCGCCGCCGCATTGCCGCCGCCGACGGCCAGCTCGAGCTCGACCGCCTCGATGATCCACTGCTGGCCCAGGTCCACCGCATGATCCGGGAAGCGACCGTGAACCACGGCGCCGGGCGTTCGCCCGACGGCGCCTATTGGGTGGCGTGGTCGCAGATCCAGGGCCCAGACTGGTACCAGGTCTATCTGCTGCCCCAGGCGCGGGTGAACCATCTGCTGATGTGGGGCCTGCTGGCGATGGCCGGCATCGGCGTGCTCGGCCTGCTACCGGCGATGTGGCTGTTGCGCCGGCGGATCGGCTCGCTGGTGGCCGCACCGTTGAAGCGCCTGGCGCTGGCGGTGGATGAACTGGGCCAGGGCCGGCGCGCCGCAGCCCATCGGCCTGC
>NZ_BAZI01000697.1 GCF_001310775.1 Stenotrophomonas pictorum JCM 9942 | reverse complement strand
GCCGTGCCTCCCAGTCGTGCCAGCAACGCCGCGTGGCCCTCACGGCCCCCGGCAAACAGTTCATCCACCGCGGCCACCAGTGCCGGGGCGAAGGTATGCGCGTACACCCCGGGCGAGGACGCCCGGCCGGCATCCAGGCCACGGCAGAACAGGTAGCGGATGCCGCCGAAATCGCGGGCGTAGTCGTAACCGGCGCCGATCCGGAAGCGCAGCCAACGGTGCAGCGCCACGGTGTAGATCAACGCCTGCAGGTCGTACTCGCTGTGGCGCATGGCCGCCTCCAGTTGCGCGGCGCTGTAATCGGGCAGCCGGTTGGACTTGTAGTCCAGCACGTACCAGCGCCCGTCGCGGACGTAGGTCAGATCGATCTTGCCGGTCATCAGCCCTTCCAGCTGGCGGCGAAGACCGAAGCCCTGGCGGCCCCGCACCACGCCATGCTGATGCAGCACCCGCAGCAGCGCCGGCACCGTGGTCGGCTGCATCGCGAAATGGAATTCGATTTCGGCGCGACGCTCGCCCTCGCCCAGCGTGTGCAACGCACCGCCCTCAGGCAGGGTCACGGTCAGGGTCTGGCCGATCAGCCGGGTCAGCAGGCCCACACCGTCGGCGATCTCCTCGTCGACATAGCCCTCGGCACGCAGCGTTTTTTCAATGATCCCGGCCTGACCGTCCGGCGCCGGATCGGCAGGGCGCCAGTCACCCCAGGCGCCAAAGTCGACATTCTCCAGCGCGGCATGCAAGACGTTGCCGAAGCGGCTGCCGGCAAAACGCGGATCGAACACGTCCGCGGCGGTGGCCACCACGGCGCTGTCCGCCCCGCTCTCCAGCGCGTCGTCGATCGT
>NZ_BAZI01000696.1 GCF_001310775.1 Stenotrophomonas pictorum JCM 9942 | reverse complement strand
CGACCGCGCCGATCGGCGCGATGCGCTGTTCGGTGCGTTTGGTCGCCTGCGGGGAGACTTCACCGGGAATCGTGCGATGCAGGAAAAAAGCGAAAACAATCAAACCGATCGTGACGATGGCCAGAAAACCGATCACGATGGAAAAGCGCTTCAGAAACTCTAGGTCGTAATTCCGCACGTCTCATCACCCCGGGCGAGTAGTCGGTGGACCAGCAGTTGCCGGGCGAGTATAGACCAGCGTCCGCTACCGCCCGCAACGGGTGAACGTGCGTGCGGGCGTGTGGCGATGCAGCATCCGGCGCGCGTGGATTACGCCTGCAGGCGGGCGCCGGCGGCACGCAGACACAGCGCGCTGATGGCCGTCACCAGATGTTCGCCATCGCGCAGGCCCTCGCGGCTGGGTGCGGTCGGCCCGACCAGCGCCTCGGTGAACGCCCCGACGATGCAAGCCGCGCTCACATCCAGATCCTGCGCAGGCAGCTCGCCGCTACGCACGCCGTCTTCCAGGATGCGCTTGAATACATCGCCGAACAGCCGCCGGCAGCGGATACGCTCGGCTTCCACGTCCGGGTCCACCGGCTCGGCAATGAAGGCATAGGCCAGCCCGGGACCGGCCATGGCGCGACGCACGAACGAGGCCACCGCCCGTTGCAGCCGCTGCGCTGCAGGCAGGGGCTCATCGGCAATGGCCTCGAGAATCTCCAGCTCGTGCTCCACGGCCGCGGTCAGCACCTCGACGAACAGTTCGGCCTTGGACGGAAAGTGGCGGTAGATCAGGCCGGTGGATACGCCGGCCTCGGCCGCCACGGCGGTGATCGGCGCGTTGCGGTAGCCACCGGCCGCGACCAGTC
>NZ_BAZI01000695.1 GCF_001310775.1 Stenotrophomonas pictorum JCM 9942 | reverse complement strand
AAGGCCCTGGCGGCCGAAGGCCTGCGCGAGTTCCCGGCCACCCCCATTCCCGAGCAGGTGCCCGGTGAAGCCGGAGTGCCGGCGTATCCGGCACTGGTCGACACCGGTGAATGCGCGGCGCTGCGCATCTTCGCCGACCGCAACGAGGCCCGTCTTGCCCACCCGCATGGGGTACGCCGGCTGCTGGAAATCGCCCTGGCCGACAAGGTCAAACAGGCCCGCAAGCAGTTGCCGGTAGCGCCCAAGACGGGCTTGTTGTACGCGGCTATCGAGTCACAGGAACGACTGCGCGGCGATCTGGTCGATGCGGCGATGAACGCGGTGCTGGCGGACGGGCTGGGCGATATCCGCTCGCCGGAAGCCTTCGAGCTGCGCCGCGCCGATGCGGCCAAACGCCTGTTCGGCGAGGCGATGGAGCGGCTCAAGTTGGCCGAATCCATCCTCGGGCTGGTCGGTGAGTTGAAGCCGCAACTGGAAGCGCCGCTGATGGGCTGGGCGCGCGGAAATCTCGACGATATGGAACGGCAGCTGGCCGGGCTGATCCACGCCGGCTTCCTGCGGCAGACCCCGGCCGATGCGCTGGCCCAGTTCCCGCGCTATCTCAAGGCGATGATCCTGCGCGCCGAGCGCGCCAAGCGCGATCCGCCGCGCGACCAGGCGCGGATGCTGGAACTGAAGCCCTTCGTCGATGCGCTGGAAGATGCGCGCACCCAGGGTTTGGCGGAACGGCCGGAATGGGCCGCGCTGCGCTGGGATATCGAAGAGTTGCGGGTATCGCTGTTCGCCCAGGAGCTGGGTTTCCGTTCCGGCGTCTCCGCCAAAAAGCTGGCCCAGCGCGTGAGTGCGCTGCGCCGCT
>NZ_BAZI01000694.1 GCF_001310775.1 Stenotrophomonas pictorum JCM 9942 | reverse complement strand
CCACCACAGACCCAGCGCCAGCAATGTCGCACCCGCCAGCAGCAGCGCCACCGCGTCGATGCCGCGCTGCTTGCCCAGCACCCACAGCAGCCAGATCGCGGTGAAATACATCGGGAAGGCCAGCACCTGCTTGAAGGTTTCCATCCATGCCCCGGGCTTGGGCAGGCGCCGTGCCAGGCGCGGGACGAAGCCGATCAGCAGGAACGGCAGCGCCAGTCCCAGGCCCAGGGCCAGGAACACCAGCATCGCCAGCAGCGGCGGGGCGGTGAAGGCATAGGCCAGTGCCGGGCCCATGAACGGGGCGATGCACGGACTGGCCACCACGCAGGCCAGTACGCCGGTGAAGAAATCACCGGCCGCCCCGCTGCGGTGGGCCAGCGACTGGCCGACGCCGCCGAGACGGCCGCCAAGCGTGAACACGCCCGACAGGCTCAGGCCGACCGCGAACATCAGATAGACCAGGGTGGCGATGAACCACGGATGCTGCAGCTGGAAGCCCCAGCCCGCCGCCTGGCCGGCTGCCCGCAGCGCCAGCACCAGCGCACCGATCGCGCTGAAGGCGACCAGCACCCCGAGCGTGTACCAGAGGGCATGACGGCGCGCGTGCAGGCGGCTTTCGCCACTCTGCGCCAGCCCCAGCACCTTCAGCGACAGTACCGGCAGCACGCAGGGCATCAGATTCAGGACCAGGCCCCCGAGCAGCGCCAGCGCCAGGATCCCCAGCAGCGCCGGGCGTGCGGTGGTGCCCGGTGGCTGGCTGCGCAGGCTGTTGTCGGCCGAGGCGTCCAGTGAAAGGGCGCCGGTACCCGGGTCGGCATTGGGGCGCATCACCAGCGGCTGCGGTGCGCCGGCTTCTGCCTGC
>NZ_BAZI01000693.1 GCF_001310775.1 Stenotrophomonas pictorum JCM 9942 | reverse complement strand
CGCGCTCAGTGGCGATGACGCCGGACGCTTGAGTTATATGGCCGAAGTGGAGCTGACGGCCGACAACGATGCCGGGGAGCTGGCGCGGTTGCCGGCCGGCGTGCCGGTGCAGGTGACCTTCTGAGCGGCCCGGTGGAGCACGCTGCAGGGGCTGCCAGGGACGCGGGTCCGGCGATCCGCACGCGCGGACTCACCCGGCGTTTCGGGCAGCTCACTGCGGTCGACCAGGTCGACCTGTGCGTGCCCCGGGCCAGTGTGTACGGGTTCCTGGGCCCGAACGGTTCGGGCAAGTCGACCACCATCCGCATGCTGTGCGGCCTGCTCACGCCCAGCGCGGGCGAGATCGAGGTGCTGGGGCTCACGATTCCGGCACAGGCCGAGCAGCTGCGCCGGCGCATCGGCTACATGACCCAGCGCTTTTCGCTGTTCGAGGACCTGAGCGTGCGCGAGAACCTGGAATTCCTCGCCGCGGTGCAGGGCATTGCCCGCGCCGTGGCGGCGCGCCGGATTGCCGAGCTGATCGAGCAATACGATTTCCAGGACCGGCAGAAGCAGCTGGCAGGCACCCTCAGTGGCGGGCAGAAGCAGCGGCTGGCCCTGGCCGGCGCGGTGATCCAGCAGCCGGAGTTGCTGTTCCTGGACGAGCCGACCAGCGCGGTGGATCCGGAATCGCGGCGCGACTTCTGGGAAAAGCTGTTCGATCTGGCCGATGCCGGCACCACGTTGCTGGTATCCACGCATTACATGGACGAAGCCGAGCGCTGCCATCGTCTGGCGATCCTGGACCGCGGCCGGCTGGTGGCCGATGGCTCTCCGGCCGAACTGGCCGGCGCGCTGCAGGGCTGCACGCTGGGGGTGTCGGTGGCG
>NZ_BAZI01000692.1 GCF_001310775.1 Stenotrophomonas pictorum JCM 9942 | reverse complement strand
CGCAGCTGCAGGCCGGCGAGGCCGAGCGGGCAGGGCTGGCGAGCGCACTGGAACAGGCCATCGCCCAGCGGGACACACAGGCCGGACAGTTCAACGCCGCCAGCACCGGCACCAGTCTGGACGCGCTGCGCGCCTCGCGCGACCAGCTGCGTGAGCGCTATGGCAGCCTGCGTGATCTTTCGCCGCTGGCGGAAAAACGGCAGATGCTGCGTGCGCAGATCCGCGACGAACAGGCACAGCTGCAGCAGCTGCAGGCCGCCCTGGTCGATGACGAGCAGCAGCTGTCAGCGGCGCAGACCGCGCTGGTAGCAGCCAAGGCCAGCTGGGACGATCGCCAGCGCATCGCCACACTGGAACGGCAGATCATGGATCTGGCCGGACATCGCGCCGCACTGGAAGACGGGCAGGCCTGCCCGCTGTGTGGCGCCACCGAACACCCGGCCATCGAGCAGTACCGGCAGCTGGACCCCAGTGCCGCGCAGGCCGCCGCCAGCGCCGCCGAACAGCAGTACCGGCAGGCCTATGAACACCAGCAGCGCTGTGAGCTGCAGCGTGCGACACGGCAAGCGGAACTGAGCCGGGCTGGACAACAGCTGCAGGCGTTGGACGGGCAGTACCTCGCGCTCGGCAACGCGTGGGCGGCGCATTGTGCGCAGCTGCAGCTGGCGCTCGGCGAAGGCGATGAACAGACCGCCCTGCAGGCCGAGCTGGACGCAACCCGTGCCGCAGGCACGCAGCTCAGCGAGCAGGTCGCCCGGCTCGAAAAGTTGCAGACCGCGCTGCAGGCCGCGCAGCAGCACTGCAATGAACAGCAACTGGCGCTGGATCGGCACGACACCCGGCTGCTGGGCCTGCGCGAGGCGCTGGC
>NZ_BAZI01000691.1 GCF_001310775.1 Stenotrophomonas pictorum JCM 9942 | reverse complement strand
GGGGCGGCCTGGATCGCGGCCGTCGCCGAACTGCTTGTGTCGCCGGCAGCCAGCGCGTCGACCACCGCCCGCAGCTGTTCGGGCGACGCACCCAGGGTCAGGACCTGGCGTCGCAGCTGTATCGCCATCACACAGACAAAACCGGCTTCCACCACCACATACAGCGCATGCAGCAGCACGATGCCGGTGCCGCTGCCCGGAGTGAAGGCGCGTACCGGCAGTCCGCGGGTCTGCATCCAGTAGAACCCCAGGTGATGCACGGCGATGGCGGCGGCGGCCACGGCCACGGGTATCCAGTCGCGGTAGAACAGCAGCAGCGCGATCACCACGAACACGCCGAAGTGCATTTCCACCAGGCCCTGGGTCTGCTGGATGGTCGCGGCGACCAGTGCCATCAGCACCAGCGCCACGGTGACGCGGCTGAGCAGGCTGCCCGGTGCCAGGCGCAGCTGCACGGCCATCAGCACCAGCGACGGCGCGCTGATCGCGGCAAACGGCAGCCAGCTGCCGTTCCACGCGGCGATGCCCAGCGAGGCCGCGCCCAGGATCAGGCCGAGCAGCAGAAACAGGCGGTCGGCCGCACAGGCCAACTGCTGGTAATAGGCATCGCGCGCGGGGGCGCTGGTGTGGGGACGGGCGGGCATCGGGGAACTCCGGTTCAGCAGGAACAGCGGGGAGGAAGAATCAGGGGCGGCGTGTGCGCCGAGAGCAGGTCCGGCAGCCAGTCGGCCAGTGCGGCGCGACCCTGTCCGCAGTACAGCGCGGGCAAGGCCAGGGGACCGGGCGTAGACCGGCTGGCCGCGCTGATCGAGCACCAGCAGCGCGTAGCCGTGGCCATCGACAAACGCTGCCGGCAGCGTGATGGCGC
>NZ_BAZI01000690.1 GCF_001310775.1 Stenotrophomonas pictorum JCM 9942 | reverse complement strand
CCGAATTCGGCCACCAGTGGCTGCAGGCGCTCGCCGCGACGGCCGGTGGCGATCACCTTCCAGCCGGCGGCAGCGAAACGGCGGATGGCGGCGGCACCAAAGCCGGAAGTGGCGCCGGTGATCAGGCGGTTTTGGACATTGCGGAATCCTTGGGGCAGGGAGCGGGGATTTTCGCACTATGGGTGCAGTGGCGGGAGGGATGAGCGGGTGCAGGGTTAAAAGCCAAAGCCAAAGCCAAAGCCAAAGCCAAAGCCAAAGCCAAAGCCAAAGCCAAAGCCAAAGCCAAAGCCTCCCCTGAGCGACGCCAAAGGGAGGGGGGCTCTTTGCGGGGAAATCAACGTTGCAAGAAAACGCGTTTGAGCAGGTTAGGCAAGCAAAACCCCCGGCTGCGCTTACCCCGGCTACAAAGGCACAGACAAAAAGCCCCGATATCAACCGATATCGGGGCGTGAATGCTCCAGATGCTTCACCAGCGAACCAATAGTCGCAACAGCCCCCTTTAGTTAAGGGGGCGCGCCGACAGGCGCGGGGATATGGAGAAAACGGGCGCGGGGCCCATAGTTTGCCAAGCAAACTATGGAGTAACACCGCCTCCAGCGGTGTTACTGCGCCTTGATCGCCATCGCCTGCAGGCCGCTGCCGTTGAGCTTGGCCTTGGCTTCGGCCAGTTCGCTGGCGGTGCCGTATGGGCCCATGCGTACGCGGTAGACGGTGTTGCCGTTGATCTGCGCCGATTCCACGCGCGCCGCCAGGCCCATCATTGCCAGCTTGGCCTTGGTGGCTTCCGCATCGCCGGATGCCCCGAAGGCGCCGGCCTGCAGGATGTAGCGCACGTTCTCCGCCGGGGCCGTTGTGGCCGCCGTCGGTGCGGG
>NZ_BAZI01000689.1 GCF_001310775.1 Stenotrophomonas pictorum JCM 9942 | reverse complement strand
TGCCGCCTTGCCGCTGGCCGTGGTCGGCTTGGGCGGGTCCACCCGGGTGCGGAACGGCGTGTTGCCCAGCACCTCGACGTGGCCACCGGCATTGCTGAAGGCCGCCATGTCCTCGGCAATGCGCTCCCGGCTGAGGTTGCGTTGCTGGGCGTGGGGGCCGGTGATCGAGATTTTCTTCATCGCAGGAACCTCTCCCGGTACGGGCAGTGGCGTAGGCATGTGTTTCTCCTCAGGCAAGTTGCAACGCGATACCGCGCGGGTTCGCGCGTGCCTGGGCAGCGCGCTCGGCCCGGCAATAGGGTCCACCCATGACAAAGGAGCGGCAGATGGCCGGCCTGCTGTCATAAATGCGGCAGTTCATCTGCTGCCCATCCAGGGCCACGCACCAGCCATCCTCGTCCTTGTCCATGACATGCAGTCCACTGGGCAACCGGATGGTCAGATGTGCCGGGACCGCATCTTTCTCGGTCAACACCACGGTCAGCTGGCAACAGAGAGCGTCGCAGGTGGCGCAGGTGACCGGGGCGTTCTTGTCCGCCGCGCCGTGCGTCATGCCGCAACCGGCATGGAATGGCGGCGCCACCCTTGCCCCTCGGGAAACGCGCGATGCGCTTGACGGCCGGACAGCGGTGAGCGGTGCGCGGGCGCACCGGTAGTGAACGGGGTGTTGCTCAGGGGGTATACGTGCATAGCGCACTCGCCTCGAGTCCCACCGATACAACGGGCGGGCAACCTGTGGAAGACAGCGGAGTGGGCAACTAGCAAGGCAGCTGCGCAGAGCGCGCGAAACAGGCAGGGCCTGTGGGCTGATCCTAACACTGCGCCGCCGGCAGCGTTCACATCGGCAGAAGCAGCGCGGCGAGCGGCCAGCG
>NZ_BAZI01000688.1 GCF_001310775.1 Stenotrophomonas pictorum JCM 9942 | reverse complement strand
CGACAGCTGGACACTGCAGCGCGGGCAGAGCGAAGTGGGCATCGCGCTGGTGCCACGCATGCGCGCCAACAACGGCGAGGTACTGCGCGAGGCGGCCATCGCCGGCATGGGCATCATCGCCCAGCCGGATTTCATCGTCGGCGAGGCGCTGGCCGACGGTCGCCTGGTGCCGGTGCTGGCCGACTGGGAAGTGCCCTCGGTCGGCATCCATGCGGTCTATGCCAGCCGCAGCCACCTGGCGCCGAAGGTGCGAAGCTTCATCGACTATCTGGTCGAGTGCCTCGGCGGGGAAACGGCCGCCTCAGACTGAGCGGTGCTGGTCCAGCGCCACCCGCACCGCCTCCAGCGGCATCGGGCGACCCAGCAGGTAACCCTGCACCTGGTCGCAGCCGTGCGCGGCCAGCCACGCCAGCTGGCCTTCGCTCTCCACGCCCTCGGCGATCACGTTCAGGCCCATGCTGTGGCCCAGCGACAGCAGCGCCCGGCAGATCGCCGCGTTGCGCGGGTTGCGCTCCACATCGCAGACGAAGTCGCGGTCGATCTTCAGCGAGTCCAGTGGCAGGTGCTGCAGGTAGGACATGCTGGAAAAGCCGGTGCCGAAATCATCCAGTGCCGCACCGATACCGTTTTCCTTCAACGCCTGCAGCGTCTGCAGCGCCTGCGCCGGGTTGCGCATCACCGCGCTTTCGGTCAGTTCCAGCTGCAACGCCCCGGGGGGCAGGTCCCAGGCCTCGGTGGCACGGCTGAATTCGGCCACCAGATCGCTGTTGAACAACTGCACCGCCGAGATGTTCACCGCGATCGGCAGCCCGCCCCAGCCCTGGTCGGCCAGCTGGCGTTGCGCGCGCGCCGCGGCATGGATCACCCAGCGG
>NZ_BAZI01000687.1 GCF_001310775.1 Stenotrophomonas pictorum JCM 9942 | reverse complement strand
CCGCCGCCGCCATCCTCGCCCGCGCCAAGGCCCGTGCCGGCGGGAGCCCGTCGGCATGAGCACGGCGATCATCAAGAAAGCGCCGGCGAAGAAAATCGCGGTAAACAAGGCTGGGGCCAAAAAATCCACGGCCACGGCGAAGACGCCTGTTGCACCCCGCGCCAGCAAGCGCATGAGCCGCGAGCAGGTGCGCGAGATGTTCACGCGTCTGCGCGAACTCAATCCGCATCCCAGGACCGAGCTGGAGTACAGCTCGCCGTTCGAGCTGCTGGTCGCGGTCACGCTGTCCGCGCAGGCCACCGACGTGGGCGTGAACAAAGCCACGCGCAAACTGTTCCCGGTCGCCAATACCGCCCAGGCCATCCTCGCGCTGGGCGAGGAAGGGCTCAAGCGTTACATCGCCACCATCGGCCTGTTCAACGCCAAGGCCAAGAACGTGATCGCCGCTTGCGCCCTGCTGGTGGAGAAATATGACGGCGAGGTGCCAGCCGATCGCGCCGCACTGGAAGCCCTGCCCGGCGTCGGCCGCAAGACCGCCAACGTGATGCTCAACACCGCCTTCGGCCAGCCGACGATGGCGGTGGACACGCACATCTTCCGTGTGTCCAACCGTACCGGGCTGCGCCCGGCAAGGACGTGCGCGCCGTGGAGGATGGGCTGATGAAGGTCATTCCTGATGAGTTTTTGATTGATGCGCACCATTGGCTGATCCTGCATGGCCGCTACGTCTGCAAGGCACGCCAGCCCGATTGCCCGCAGTGCGTGATCCGCGACCTGTGCCAGTTCAAAGACAAAACCGCCGCCTGACGCGGCGACCCCTCCGGCCGCAGGCGCGGCCCCCTCGTCATGGCGCCCGTCGGTCATCGCGGGCCGG
>NZ_BAZI01000686.1 GCF_001310775.1 Stenotrophomonas pictorum JCM 9942 | reverse complement strand
GCGTGGTATCCGCTGTGAGGCCGGGCGTCGTGGGCGCGGGCGCGGTCGTACGGCGCGGACAGGGTGCCGGCAGGTCGTGGAACCTCATGGTTCGGGGCCTTATTTCACTGTCAGCCAGGCGGGAGGCGGCGGAAGCGGCATCGGGCCTGCGATAATTCGCCCATGAATGACATCTCCCTTCCGCCGGAAGTCGCCACCGATCTGGCGCGCGGCCTGCAGGCCATGGGTCTGGACACCGCTCTGGCCACGCCGCTGCTGGCCTACCTGGCCCTGCTGGTGCGCTGGAACCGCACCTACAATCTCACTGCCATCCGCGACCCGCGCGAAATGGTGACCCGCCACCTGCTCGATTCGCTGGCGATGGCCTCGCATGTCGATTCCGGCAGTCTGGCCGATCTGGGAACCGGCCCGGGCTTGCCGGGCATTCCGCTGGCCATCACCCACCCGCAGCTGCAGGTCACGCTGGTGGAGAGCAACGGCAAGAAGGCCCGCTTCCTGCGCGAGGCGGTACGCAAGCTGGGGCTGGGCAACGCGCGGGTGGCCGAATCCCGGGCCGAGGCGCTGGAGGAGCCGGGCGCCTACGACAACCTCACCGCCCGGGCGATGGATACCCTGGCCGGCATCATCGCCGTCGGTGGCCACCTGCTGCGGCCGGGAGGGCAGCTGCTGGCGATGAAAGGCGTCTACCCGCACGAGGAAATCGCCCAGTTGCCGGCCGATTGGCAGGTGCTGGAAGTGCGTCCGCTGCAGGTACCCGCTGGTGGGCGACCGCCATCTGGTGGTGGTCCAGCGCCGCTGAGACCGTCATCACGCTTCCGCCGCAGCGTTCCGAGCGCGCGGTCAGCGGTGCCGGCGGGCCCCGTTTGCCGGTGGTTGCC
>NZ_BAZI01000685.1 GCF_001310775.1 Stenotrophomonas pictorum JCM 9942 | reverse complement strand
CCGGCTGGCGCGCCAGCTCGACCATGACGACGACGCGCTGTGAGCACGGCGCCGATGGATGCCGGAGAACGCCGGCTGCACCCGTGGTCCTGGCTGTTCGTGCTGCAGCAGCAGATCCAGCAGCTGCTGCTGCCGCTGGTGGCGGTGCTGGTGTTCGGCAGCCGCGGCGATGACGACAGCCTGCCGTACCACCACTGGATCACCGCGGCGGTCATCGTGGCGGTGCTGGCCTCGGCGCTGGCGCAGTACTGGAGCTACCGCTACCGCATCGGCACCGACACCCTGAGCATCCGCAGCGGCATTTTCGAACGTACCCGCCGCGAGATTCCCTTCGCCCGCATCCACAACGTGGTGGTACACCAGAACCTGCTGCACCGCCTGTTCGGCGTGGCCGAGTTGCGGCTGGAGTCGGCCGCCGGCGACAAGCCCGAAGCGCAGATGCGCGTGCTCAAGCTGGAGCAGGCACTGGAGCTGGAACGCCTGATCCGCCATCGCGGCAGCGCCGCGCCCGGCGTGATGGTCCAGGAGCCGGCCGCGGACGTGCTGCTCACCTTGCCGCTGCCCGAACTGGTGCGGCAGGGGCTGATTTCCAACCGCGCGATAGTGGTGCTGGCCGCCGCCGTCGGCGCCGCCTACCAGCTGTTCCCGCGCCGCGCGATGGAAGATGTCATCACCCAGCAGGGCCGGCAGATGTTCGGCTATGCCAGCCAGCTGCAGCTGGGCACGCCCACGCTGGTGATCACCGGCCTGATGGTCGTGCTGCTCGCACTGGTCCTGCTGCGGGTGCTGTCCATCGGCCTGGCCATTGTCCAGTACCACGGCTTCCGCCTGACCGAGGCCGACCGCCGGCTGACCGTCGAACGCGGGCTGCTGACCCGGCT
>NZ_BAZI01000684.1 GCF_001310775.1 Stenotrophomonas pictorum JCM 9942 | reverse complement strand
GCAGGCGCACTACCCGGACTTCATCGCGCGTCTTGAGGCCGAAGACCGCCCGCTGCCCGAGTATGTGCGCGAGGAGTTCGAGACCTACCTGCGCTGCGGCGTGCTCGAGCACGGCTTCCTGCGCGTGGTCTGCGAGCACTGTCGTGCCGAGAGGCTGGTGGCGTATTCCTGCAAGAAGCGCGGGCTGTGCCCGAGCTGCGGCGCACGGCGCATGGCCGAGTCGGCGCGGCATCTGGTGGACGAGGTGTTCGGCCCGCGGCCGGTGCGGCAATGGGTGCTGAGTTTCCCGTACCCGTTGCGCTTCCTGTTCGCCAGCAAGCCTGAGGCGATCGGCCCGGTGCTGGGCATCGTGCATCGTGTGATCGCCGGTTGGCTTGCCGATCAGGCCGGCGTGCCGCGGGATACGGCGCAATGCGGCGTGGTGACCCTGATCCAGCGCTTCGGCAGCGCGCTGAATCTCAACATCCACTTCCACATGCTGTGGCTCGACGGCGTGTACGAGGACACCACCGAGCGTCCGCAGCGCAAGCCGCGCCTGCACCGCACCCGTGCGCCCACATCGGCGCAACTGACGGAACTGGCCAACACCATCGCGCATCGCGTGTGCCGGCACCTGACGCGCAAAGGCTGGCTGGAAGGCGAGGACGAATCCGTGTTTCTGTCCGACAGCGCGGCGGGCGACGACGGCATGGACGCGCTGCGGATGAGTTCGATCACCTACCGCATCGCCACCGGTCGCGACGCTGGCCGCAAGGTCGTCACCCTGAAAACGCTACCCGGTGATGCGGGTTCTCTGGACGGCGACGCCGGCAAGGTCGGCGGCTTCTCGCTGCATGCCGGCGTGGCCGCGGAAGCACACGAAAGCCACAAGCTCGAAAAGCTG
>NZ_BAZI01000683.1 GCF_001310775.1 Stenotrophomonas pictorum JCM 9942 | reverse complement strand
CCAGCTGCTACCACCAGGCCTGCGATGCGTGGTCGCCGCAGTGGGATGCACGCGGGCTGGCCGCCGACACGCTGCTGGTCTACGACCTGGGGCTGGAACTGGCCAACAGCCGGCAGTGGCCGCAGTGGCAGCCGGGCGCGGAGTTCGAGGCCGCACGTGAGGCCAGCGACGCGGCGCGGCGCTGATCGCCCATCCCTGCGCCGCTATTGCAACCCGGCGTTGCGGCAGCGGTAGCAGTGGGGGGCCGGTGGTGGCCTAAAATGGCGCGGTCCCCCGCCGGTTCTGCCATGTCCGCTCCCGTTTCCGCACGGCCCGCCCCGCGCGGTGGTCTTGTCGTCCTCGCCCTGCTGCTGGTGTACGTGGTCTGGGGCTCGACCTATCTGGGCATCCATCTGGCCCTGGAAAGCGGCCTGCCGCCGTTGTCGGTGATCTCCGGCGCGCGCTTCGTGGTGGCTGGCAGCGTGCTCTATGCGTTGCTGCGCTGGCGCGGTGTGGCCGCCCCGACCAGGGCGCAATGGGCGACGCTGGCGGTGATGGGTGTGTGCCTGCTGTTCCTGGGCAACGGCATGGTGGTGATGGCCGAACGCGAAGTGTCCTCGGGCCTGGCGGCGGTGGCGGTGGCCTCGGTGCCGCTGTGGATGGCACTGTTTTCCACCTTGCGCGGGGAGAAGGCCACCGGCGGTGAATGGCTGGGCATCGCGATTGGTTTTGCCGGGGTGCTGTGGCTCAACGCCGGCAGCAGCCTGACCGCCACCCCGGACGGACTGGTGTTCCTGCTGATCGCACCGCTGGGCTGGGCCGCCGGGTCGATCTGGTCGCGCGGACGCGACCTGCCATCGCCATTCATGACCGCCGCCGGGCAGATGCTGTGCGGCGGCGTGAT
>NZ_BAZI01000682.1 GCF_001310775.1 Stenotrophomonas pictorum JCM 9942 | reverse complement strand
GCCGGCGGGCTGGCCATGACGCAGTGCCCAGTCGGCCGCTGCCAGATCGGTGTCGCCGGGCGCGGCACTGCCGCTGGTACTGGTGTCGGCACCCAGCCGTACCCAGGCCGGTGCATCCAATGCCTGTTCCAGTGCTACCCGGCCGGCGTGCGCGACCTGGGCATTGTCGGTGGCACCGACCAGTTGCCGCCCCAGCGTCTGCCGCACATTGGCATGGCGGTTGGCCGCACGCAGCGCCACCACCTGCATGCGCAGGCGCGATGCCAAGCGGCCGGCAACCAGTGCGGCGGCGAGGAACAGGAAGACGGTGATCACGCCTTGCCGCGCGCTGATCGCAAAGGTGAAGCGTGGTGCGATGAAGAAGAAGTTGTAGGCGAGGAAGCACAGCGTCGCCGCCAGCACCGCCGCGCTCATGCGGGTGCGCGCGGCCACCAGCACCACCGCGACGATGAACACCATCGCCAGATCACTCAGGCCTATCCAGTGTTCGCCCAGCCATGCGGCGAAGCAGGCGCCGGCGGTGGCCAGCACCGCCGTCATGGCATCCTTGCCCCAGCTGTCCGGGGTAAGCGACAGCCCGAAGCGACGCGCATTGGCGCGTGCCTGCGGTGTGCTGATGATGGTGATCTCGTAGTGCGCGCCGCGCTGGATCAGCTGCTGGGTCAGGGTCTGGTTGAGCATCCGTGCGAAAGGGCGTTCGCGGGTACGACCCAGCACCAGTGAGGACACCGCGTTGTGCGCGGCGTAATCCAGCAGCGCATCGGCGATGCCCGGCCCATGCAGCAGCTCGGCGTCGCCACCGAGCCGGCGGGCGAGCGCAAAGGCGGCGTCGATCTCGCGGCGGGTGGCCTCATCGGGGCGCCGGTGCTGCACGGTCACCACCGTC
>NZ_BAZI01000681.1 GCF_001310775.1 Stenotrophomonas pictorum JCM 9942 | reverse complement strand
GCGATCCTGGTGTGCTCGGCCGCTGACGGCCCGATGCCGCAGACCCGTGAGCACATCCTGCTGTCGCGTCAGGTCGGCGTGCCGTACATCGTCGTGTTCCTGAACAAGGCCGACATGGTGGACGATGCCGAGCTGCTGGAACTGGTCGAAATGGAAGTGCGCGAGCTGCTGTCCAAGTACGACTTCCCGGGCGATGACACCCCGATCGTGTCCGGTTCGGCCCGTCTGGCGCTGGAAGGCGACCAGTCCGAGATCGGTGTGCCGGCCATCCTGAAGCTGGTCGATGCACTGGACAGCTGGATCCCGACCCCGGAGCGTGACGTCGACAAGCCGTTCCTGATGCCGGTGGAAGACGTGTTCTCGATCTCGGGCCGCGGCACCGTGGTGACCGGTCGTATCGAGCGTGGCGTGATCAAGGTGGGTGAGGAAATCGAGATCGTCGGTATCCGTCCGACCGTCAAGACCACCGTCACCGGCGTGGAAATGTTCCGCAAGCTGCTGGACCAGGGTCAGGCAGGTGACAACGCCGGTCTGCTGCTGCGTGGCACCAAGCGTGATGACGTCGAGCGTGGCCAGGTGCTGGCCAAGCCGGGTTCGATCACCCCGCACACCCAGTTCGAAGCCGAAGTGTACGTGCTGTCGAAGGACGAGGGTGGCCGTCATACCCCGTTCTTCAAGGGCTATCGTCCGCAGTTCTACTTCCGTACCACCGACATCACCGGCGCTTGCGAGCTGCCGGAAGGCGTCGAGATGGTGATGCCGGGTGACAACGTGAAGATGTCCGTCACCCTGATCAACCCGGTGGCCATGGACGAAGGTCTGCGCTTCGCGATTCGCGAAGGCGGCCGTACCGTCGGCGCCGGCGTGGTCTCCAAGATCACCAAGTAATA
>NZ_BAZI01000680.1 GCF_001310775.1 Stenotrophomonas pictorum JCM 9942 | reverse complement strand
TCCAGATCCCAAAGCGCCGCATCCAGCGCGTGCCGCGCGCCACCGGCCGGCAACAGCTGCAACAGCTGCTGGCGGTCGCAACCACGCTCGATCTGCGCACGCACCTGTTCGATCTGCGCCAGCATGCTTGCCGGGGTTTCGCCGTGATAGGCGACACCGCCGGCCTCACCACGCCCGGTCACGCCATCCTCGTGCAGTTCGACAATCACCACCTGCGCCTCGCTGCGGATCCCGCGGGCGATGGCGAAAGGCTCTTTCAGTTTCCAGGCATGCGACCTGGCATGCAGCATGCGCGTCATGCCGCCCTCAACCCAGGATCGCAGCGACGGCCCGCTGCAGCGGGCTGCGCATCGGATCGAATGCAGGCACTTCCAGCGCACGCTCGGCCTGCGCCAGCGCCTGCTGCGCCACGGCCTCGTCCATCCCGAAAGTGTTCAGGCTCACCCCCACCAGCCGTGCGCCGGGATTGGTCAGCCGCGCGGCCTGCAGATACAGGTCACGCGCCACCGCCAGCTCCGGCACCGCGTAGTCCGGCCAGCTCACCAGATGCGTGCGCTGCGGGTCGTGGCACAGGATCAGGCCGTCAGGCTGGGAGCCGTGCAGCAGCCCCAGGGTGACGCCGGCATAGGCCGGATGGAACAGCGAGCCCTGGCCTTCGATCAGATCCCAGTGGTCGTCGGCCGGCGAAATGCATTCGGCCGCACCGGCGATGAAATCGGCGATCACCGCATCCACAGCGATGCCGGCACCGGCGATCATGATCCCGGTCTGGCCGGTGGCGCGGAAATCGGCATCGATGCCCTGCCCGCGCATCGTCCGGGCCAGCGCCAGTGCGGTGTACTTCTTGCCCAGCGCACAGTCGGTACCGACCATCGCCACGCGCTTGCCGCTGCG
>NZ_BAZI01000679.1 GCF_001310775.1 Stenotrophomonas pictorum JCM 9942 | reverse complement strand
CCGGCGCGCACGAGGCGGCCGGGGATGCGTTACAGGTGCGTTCCTTGCGCGCGGCCGAGGCCGGCGCTGGGGATGTGCTGAGCGCCGATGCGGTGCTGTTTGCCACGCCCGAGACGCTGGCCTCGATGAGCGGGGCGATGAAGGATTTCTTCGACCGCAGCTATTACCCGCTGCTGGGCCGCTGCGACGGCAAGCCGTATGCGCTGCTGGTCTGCGCCGGTTCCGACGGCCAGGCGACCATCGCCCAGCTGCGCCGTATCGCGCTGGGATTGCGCTTGCGCGAAGTGGCCGAACCGCTGCGGGTATGCACGCAGGCGCAGACCGCCGAGGCGATCACCGCGGCCAAGACGCTGCCTGCAGAGCAACTGGCGCGGGGCCATGAACTGGGCGCGCTGCTGGGAGCCGGGCTGGAACTGGGAATTTTCTAGCGGGCAAACAAAAAGCGATGTGTGCTGCGCGCGGACCTGTCAGCCAGGCCGTCGCAACCCACACCGCTCCTTGATGCAGCGTGTTGCCTGGACTCAGCGGGCCAGTTCGTCGGCGATGCGCGCGCGCAGCGTCTGCAGATCTTTCGCAAACGCATCAATACCGGTGGCCAGCTTTTCGGTGGCCATCGGATCGGCGGCCAGATCGGCATCGAACCGGGCTTGGTCGATCGCGGCGGCATTCACCGCCTCCGCAGCACCAGCAACCAGCTTGCGCGGCAGCTCGCCGAAATCGGCGCCCAGCTTTTCCAGCAGGTCCGGCGAGATGGTCAGACGGTCGCAACCGGCCAGCGCCTCGATCTGTGCGGTGGAGCGGAACGAGGCGCCCATCACCACGGTTGGTGAACCACGGCGCTTGAACTCGGCGTAGACGCCGCGCACGAACTTCACGCCCGGGTCCTCGTCGATGCTGGCC
>NZ_BAZI01000678.1 GCF_001310775.1 Stenotrophomonas pictorum JCM 9942 | reverse complement strand
CGGGCTGCAGCGCACGCCGCTGCTGCTGGAGCAGGAACGCCTGCCCCCGCGCCTGCCGTGGCCCGACGGCGCGGGAATGAACCCGGAGTAAATGGAGCGCGGAAGCGAGTACCCTTATCGCCTGCTGGGGGGCACTGGATATCAGCGGCCCCTGCGCCCGTTGTGTGGAGAGTATCGATGCCGTCGCCAATAGTATCCGCGTCCCCACTGCCAACCCGGGCCGATGGCCCGGCGGCTGCCGTGACGGGTGGGGGCAGCTGATGGTGTCGGCCGAGCAGGACCCGGCCGCGCGGGCGTTTGCCGCCAAGGTGGTGGAGAGCTACAGCGCCGAGCTGCAGCGCTTCCTGCGCCGGCGGGTCTATGACGCACAGGATCTGGGTGATCTGGTGCAGGAGGTCTATCTGCGGCTGCTGCGGGTGCAGAACATCGAAACCGTGCGCAACCCGCTGGCGTACATCTACGGCATCGCCGGGCATGTGGCCAGCGAGTTCAACATGCGCCAGCGGCAAGGGCGGATGGTATTCGACTCGACCGTGGTCGAATCGCTGACCGAGAACCCCGAATCGCCGCAGTTCGTGGAAGGGGGCGGCTTTTTCGAGCGCCAGGTGGGTGATGCGCTGGCCCAGTTGCCGGCCAACCGGCTGGCGGTACTGCTGCTGGAGCGCCGCGAAGGGCTGTGCCATGCGGAGATCGCCGCGCGGCTGGGGCTGAGCGTGCACACCGTGAAGAAATACAGTGTGGAAGCGCTGGCGCATGTACGCGCCAGTCTGGAACGTTGAACAGGACGTGGTCCGTGCCCCGTGCCGGCATCGAGTGACATTATGAATATCTACCGCACATCGCCAGAGCAGACCCGGGAGCGCGCCGCACGCGAGGCGGCCGAGTGGCTGCAGGTCATGC
>NZ_BAZI01000677.1 GCF_001310775.1 Stenotrophomonas pictorum JCM 9942 | reverse complement strand
TGCGGGCCGATGTCGGCCGCTGGCTGCCGGCGTATCTGCCCGGGCTGCCGCGGGCGCCGTCGCGGTTGCGGCTGAAGGTGATGTCCTCGCAGTGGGGATCGCTGGCACCGGACGGCTCGATGGCGCTGGATCTGGCGCTGATCCTCGGCCGTCCTTCGGCGTTCGAGTACGTGCTGGTCCATGAACTGTGCCATCTGTTGCAGGCCAACCACTCGCCGGCGTTCTGGGTCGAGGTGGAGGCGCGCTTCCCGCACTGGCGGCAGGAGCGCGACTACTTCCACGCCGAGGGCCGGCGGCTGAAGGCGACCTTGCGGATGTTGCTGAGCATCACCCCGCCAGCGGACCGCTGAGCAGTGTGTGCTGGTCCCGGAGAGGAGCGCCGGGCACGGGCCGATCCCCCACCGTTTTGACCCCGCCACCGCACGATTTGGCACCGGGCGGCCCTCATCTGTGGTGCGTTGCCGCATCGTTTTGTCCGGGTGTGGGCGGCACTTGCGCAGCCGGCGTCCCTCTCGCCGCAGCGGCATCTGCGCCGGATCCGTGGTCCGGAGCGGCGCCGTACAAACGGCGGCGATGCGGGCGGATATTGCGCAATGCAGCAAGTTTTCCACGCGGATAACGGTTGCCCGGACCCGGCGTTTACGGCACGATCCGGGCACGATTTGAATCGATTCAAATACTGCTGGGCCGGTGTCCTCGCACCCCCGGCGCATGCCCAACGGCGTGCGCCGGGGCGCGTCTGCCGGGCTGGCACCTGATTTCAACCTGGCTCCGAGAGACACGTCCTTGAACCTGCCTGCCATCCCGCGCGTCACGCCCTCCCCCCGTCCGCTGCTGCTTGCGCTGGCGTTGCTGCCGCTGCTGGGCCATGCCGCCACGCCGGGGCTGTGGACCTCGTTCGAG
>NZ_BAZI01000676.1 GCF_001310775.1 Stenotrophomonas pictorum JCM 9942 | reverse complement strand
CACCGCCAGGCCGACCGCGCACAGTGGCGCCAGATCGGGCAGGTCGTCGCCCATGAAG
Source organism: Stenotrophomonas pictorum JCM 9942 (assembly GCF_001310775.1). Taxonomy (GTDB): domain Bacteria; phylum Pseudomonadota; class Gammaproteobacteria; order Xanthomonadales; family Xanthomonadaceae; genus Stenotrophomonas; species Stenotrophomonas pictorum. The sequence continues at coordinate 852 of NZ_BAZI01000676.1, read as the reverse complement.
GCCACCTGCTCCAGGCCGATGCCGTGCTGTTGGCACAAGGCGCGCAGCTGGCGAGCTTGTCGCCGACCGCGATCTGGGTGTCGATGCCCAGGTCGGCGCCGCGCTTCTGCGCGGACAGGCTGTTGCGCGCGGTGATCAATACCGGATGGATGCCATGCTGCTGCAGCAGTTTCAGGCCCAGTCCGTCCTGCACGTAGTACGCCTTGCTCTCGTTGCCGGCATGGTCGTAGAACAGGCGGCCGTCGGTCAGCGTGCCATCCACGTCAAAGCACGCCAGCCGGATGGCGCTGGCGGTGACATGCAGGGCGGAGGGAAAGTGCTCGAGCGGGGAATAGGGCATGTGCGGTGCGGTCCGTTGCGGCTTGACCGGGCCGGGGCCCGGAACGCGTCATTGTGCTGGCTTTAAACCACTTTTGCCCGCAACAGGTCATGAATATTCAGGGCGCCGACCGGACGGTTGCCGGCATCGACGACGATCAGGCCGTTGATCTGGTGCGTCTCCAGCAGACGCGCGGCTTCCACGGCCAGCTGGTCGGCGCCGATGGTGCGCGGGTTGCGGGTCATCACCTGGGCGATGCCGACGGTGCGCACGTCCAGGTCGGTATCCAGCGCCCGGCGCAGGTCGCCATCGGTGAACAGTCCCGCCAGGCGGCCCTGGGCATCGACGATGGCGGTCATGCCCAGACGCTTGCGGCTCATCTCCAGCAGTGCCTCGCTCAGGCTGGCATCCTCGCGCACGCTGGGCAGGTCCTCGCCGCTGTGCATCACATCGGTGATGTGCAGCAGCAGGCGCCGGCCGAGGCTGCCGGCCGGGTGCGAGCGGGCGAAATCATCGGCGGTGAAGCCGCGCGC
>NZ_BAZI01000675.1 GCF_001310775.1 Stenotrophomonas pictorum JCM 9942 | reverse complement strand
TCGATCGCAACGCCGGTCCGGCGCTGGGCACCTCCTTCGCCAACGGCGCCCAGCTCAGCTACGCCTATACCGACGCGATGGCCGGCCCGGCCACCTGGCGCCAGCTGCCGGAAATGGCGTTCGGCCGTAATGGCCCGTTCCGCACCCGCTGGTCGGCCGATCCGGATTTCCTGCGCTGGGGCGTGGCCTTCCTGCGCCAGGCCAATGCGGGCAGTCTGCACAAAAACACGCTGGCCACACTGGAACTGGCGCTGGAGTCGCGCGCGGCGATGCAGGCGCTGCTGCAGCAGCACCCGATCGCCTTCGACCACGCCGTCTCCGGCAAGCTGCACCTGTATCCCACCGCAGAAGGCGTGCAGGGTGCGGCGGCGATGATCGCGCTCAAGCTCCCTACGGCGTGCAGCAGCAACTGGTGGATGCCGCCGGGGCCCGCGCCATCGAGCCGGCGTTGAGCGGTGCGCCGTGGCTGGCCGGCGCGGTGTACTCGCCCGAGGAGGAGGCCGGCGATCCATGCGTTTCAGCCTGGGACTGCTGGAAATACTGCAACGCCAGTACGGCGTGCAGACCCGGTTCGATTTCGACACCCGTTCGCTGCAGCGCAGGAACGGCCAGTGGCAGCTGGAATCAGCCGATGGACAGGCGCTGCGGGCACCGCGGCTGCTGGTCTGCGCCGGCATCGACGGTGCCCGGCTGCTGCGCCCGGCCGGCATCCGCGTGCCGCTGATGGCGATCAAGGGCTATTCGTTCACCGCGCCATGTGGCGCCAATGCGCCGCAGGTCAGCATCACCGACACCAAACGCAAGCTGGTGTTCTGCCGGCTCGGCGAGCGTATCCGCGTGGCCGGTCTGGCCGATCTCAACGACTGGAACCCGGCGCCGGAACCGGCGCGGCTGGCACAGCTGGTGGC
>NZ_BAZI01000674.1 GCF_001310775.1 Stenotrophomonas pictorum JCM 9942 | reverse complement strand
CTGGATGCTGGCCACCACCCTGCTGCTGGCCATCGCCTGCCTGCTGCATGCCTGCACCGGCTGGGACCGGCGCGCGCCGCATTTCCATGCGCTGTTCCAGTTCCAGCTGGTCGGCCTCAACGGCGCGTTTTTGACCGGCGACATCTTCAACCTGTTCGTGTTCTTCGAGGTGCTGCTGATCGCCTCCTACGGCCTGCTGCTGTCGGGCGGACGCGGCCTGCGCATGCGCATCGGCCTGCACTACGTGGTGTTCAACGTCACCGCCTCGACGCTGTTCCTGATCGCGCTGGGCATGCTCTACGCCACGCTGGGTTCGTTGAACATGGCCGAGATCGGCCAGCGCATCGCCGAGCTGCCGCCGAGCCACCTGAAGCTGGCCAAGGCCGCGCTGGGCCTGCTGCTGCTGGTGTTCTGCGCCAAGGCCGCGCTGCTGCCGCTGTACCTGTGGCTGCCCGAATCCTATGCCCGCGCGCCGGCGGCGGTGGCGGCGCTGTTCGTGATCATGACCAAGGTCGGCCTGTACGCTGTGCTGCGTGTGACCTCGCTGTGGTTCGATGCCGACGCCGGTGCGATGGCCGGTTATGGCAGCGATTGGCTGCTGTGGGCCGGTATCGCCACCTTGCTGGTGGCCGCGCTCGGCGCACTGGCGGCCACCCGCCTGAGCGTGCTGGTCGCCTACCTGGTGGTGGTCTCGGCGGCAACGCTGTTCATCGCCTTCGCGCTGGGCACTCCCGGCACCCTTTCCGCCGGCCTGTACTACCTGCCGCACAGCACCTTCACCGCGGCGGCACTGTTCCTGGTGGCCGACCTGATCCGCCGCCGGCGCCTCCGTGCCGGGCAGCGACGCGAGGGCGAGCAGACCGTACTGCCGGGCAAGACCGTGCCGGGCCTGCTGTTCCTGGTCGGCGCGGTCGCG
>NZ_BAZI01000673.1 GCF_001310775.1 Stenotrophomonas pictorum JCM 9942 | reverse complement strand
CGCATGAACGAGCAGACCGAAATCACCATGGCTGGCGTGGCCAAGGGGATCACCTATACCAGCGGCGGCGCCGCCTTCTTGGGCGGCCTGTCAGCCAACGACATCGCAGCGTTCGTGGGCGTGATCGGCGTGATCGCCGGCCTGCTGATGCAGTGGTATTTCAACCGCCGCAAGGACAAGCGCGAGACGGCTGAGCATGAGGCGCGCATGGCCGACTACCGGCAGCGCCAGCGTGGTGCGGCTTCGCGCGGTGTGCTCAGCATCGCCGCCGCGGTGTCGATTGCCGTTGCCGCTCTGGCCGCGCCACTGATCGCGAAGTGGGAGGGCGTGCGTTACGAGCCCTACCGCGACACCGTTGGCGTCCTGACGGTCTGCTATGGCCACACCGGTTCCGACATCGTGCCGGGCAAGCGCTACACCAAGGCCGAGTGCGAGCAGTTGCTGCAGGCCGATATCGCGATCGCCAACGCCGCGGTGAACCGCTGCTTGCCGATGCCCAAGTTCGTCCACGTCGAAGCGGCGCTCACCTCCGCGGCCTTTAATCTCGGCCCGAAGGTCGTCTGCGGCTCGACCCTGCAGCGGCTGGCCTTGGCCAACGACTGGCCCGGTGCATGTGCTGAGCTGGACCGCTGGAAGAATGCCGGCGGCCGCGAACTGCGGGGCCTGGTCCTGCGCCGGGCCGACGAGCGGGCGATGTGCGAGGGGCGGCAGTGATCAACCTAGATCCGCTGCGGCCCTATGCCGACCTGATCCGCTGGGGCCTGATTGCACTGCTGGCCATCCTGCTGTTGGTGCTGGGCTACCGCTGGGGCGCCGGCCACTGGAAGGGTGAGTACGCGGCTGAGGTTGCGGCGCGAGCAACCGACAACGCCACCCACGCCGCGACACTCCAGCGCCTGGCCGAGGCGAGCGCCGCG
>NZ_BAZI01000672.1 GCF_001310775.1 Stenotrophomonas pictorum JCM 9942 | reverse complement strand
ATTTCGTCCAGCAGGCCACCGCCCTGCCCGGCATCGGCGCGTGGACCGCGCACTACATGGCACTGCGGGCGCTGGGCATGCCCGATGCCTTCCCGGCCGGTGATCTGGTCCTGCAGCAGGTGCTGGGAGAAGGCCAGCGTCTGGGCGAACGCGCCACCGAGGCCCGCTCGCAGCCATGGCGTCCCTGGCGCGCCTATGCGGTGCTGCATCTTTGGCATCTGGCCGCCGCCCCCGAAAAACGCCATCCTCCCCCGCCGTGGATTCCCCGGAGAACTGCGCATGAGTCCTGTGTACTTCGACCGCTTCGACAGCCCGATCGGCCCGCTGACGGTGGCCGCCGATGAACAGGGCGTGCGCCACATCCTGTTCGCCGAGAACCGCCACGACGCCCGCGGCCGCGAGCACTGGCAATGCGATCCCGATGCGGTAGCCGAACCACGCCGGCAGTTGCTGCAATACCTGCACGGACAACGGCGCCAGTTCGAACTGGCCCTGGCGCCGGTCGGCACCGACTTCCAGCTGCAGGTCTGGCACACACTGGCGCAGATTCCGTTCGGCGCGACCTGGAGCTACCGGCAACTGGCCGAACGCATCGGCCGCCCCGCCGCGGCCCGTGCGGTCGGCGCCGCCAACGGCCGCAATCCGTTGCCGATCGTGCTGCCGTGCCATCGGGTGATCGGCAACAACGGTGCGCTGACCGGCTTCGGCGGCGGACTGCCGACCAAAGCCGCGTTGCTACGGCTGGAAGGAATCGGCATCGAGGACGCCGTCGCGGCGGATCTTTTCGACTGACCGGGCATACTCCAATACGCCCAACGGCGTATTGGTACGGTCATCCCGTGGACGTATCATGTTGCGATGATTTCGATCCGTTTTCCTGCGGCCGTACTGGCCTGTGCCCTGCTGGCCGCCTGCGCTTCC
>NZ_BAZI01000671.1 GCF_001310775.1 Stenotrophomonas pictorum JCM 9942 | reverse complement strand
CCGCGCCCGCGGCCGGAAGGGACGCCGCCGCCCGCGCCGAGTTTCATCGAGCGCGGCATCGAACACCTCAAGCGGTGGTTCACCACAGGCAACGTGCCGATCAAGGTCGGCATGCTGGTGATGCTGGCCGGTGTCGCGGCCCTGCTCAAATACGCCACGGACCAGGGCTGGTTCAGCCTGCCGGCCAGCGTGAAGCTGGCCGGCGTCAGCGCTGCGGCACTGGCCGGCCTGGTATTTGCGTGGCGCAAGCGCCAAAGCCATCCCAGCTTCGCCCTGGCGATGCAGGGCGGCATGATCGGCATCCTGCTGCTGGTGGTGTTCGCCGCCTGCAAGAACTACGGAATGATCGGCGTGGTCCCGGCCTTTGGGCTGAGCGTGGTGCTGATCGCGGGCCTGTCGGTGATGGCGGTGCTGCAGGAGTCGCGCACGCTGGCCCTCCTCGGAGTGCTGGCCGGCTTCATGGCGCCGATCTGGCTGTCCAGTGGCAGCGGCAACCACGTGGCGTTGTTCTCGTACTACGCGCTGCTCAATGCCGGTATCTTCGCCATCGCCTGGGTGCGGCCGTGGCGCATTCTCAACCTGCTGGGATTCGCCTTCACCTGGGGCATCGGCACGGTCTGGGGCGTGCTGGACTACGAGCCGGCCAAGTTCGCCAGCACCGAGCCGTTCCTGCTGCTGTTCTTCGGCTTCTACCTGCTGCTGCCGCTGCTGTACGCGCGCAAGGCGGCGACATCCGGTAACGCGCAGATCGATGGTTGCCTGTTGTTCGGCACACCGCTGGTCGCCTTCTCGCTGCAGGCCGGGTTGCTGCAGGGCGAGCGCATGCCGCTGGCGTTGTGCGCGCTGGGCGTGGCGCTGCTGTATGCGCTGCTGGCCCGCGCGCTGCTCAACCGCGACCGGCTGCAGATGCTGGCCCGTGGCTACGCC
>NZ_BAZI01000670.1 GCF_001310775.1 Stenotrophomonas pictorum JCM 9942 | reverse complement strand
GTCGGATGGGCGAGCACGCGCAGGCCCGCCTGGTGCAGATCCAGGCCGGCGGTCCTGAGCTGCGGCCAGCGCGGTGCCGGCGGATGGGCGGTGTCGCGGTGCATCTTCGGCGCTTGCCGAACAGCACGTCCATCGGCAGATCGATCGGCGCATCGGCCGGGGGTGTTGCCCGGGGGTTGCGCCGTAGGCCACCACCAGATGTTCCTCGGCCGTGGCTACGCCGACCGCGGCGAACGGGCAGCGCTCGCGCGCGCAGATCGCGGCGAACTCGGCCAGGCGCTCCTGCGCCACGCCCAGCACGTAGCGTTCCTGCGATTCGTTGCACCACAGCTCCAGCGGCGACAGCGACGGATCGTCGGTGGGTACCTTGCCCAAGTCGATCACGCCGCCGACATTGGAGTCGTGCAACAGCTCGGGAATGGCGTTGGACAGGCCGCCGGCACCCACGTCATGGAAGAACTTGATCGGGTTGTCGGCGCCCATGGCCACGCAACGGTCGATCACTTCCTGGCAGCGGCGCTCCATTTCCGGGTTGTCGCGCTGCACGCTGGCAAAATCGAGGTCTTCGGCGCTTTCGCCCGAAGCCACCGACGAGGCCGCACCGCCGCCCAGGCCGATCAGCATCGCCGGGCCGCCAAGCACGATCACCGCATCGCCTTCCTGCAGCGGGATCTTCTCCACCTGCACGCGGTCGATCGCGCCCAGACCGCCGGCCAGCATGATCGGCTTGTCATAGGCGCGGGTGATACCGCCTTCGGGCAGCTCGAAGCTGCGGAAATAGCCCAGCAGGTTCGGCCGGCCGAACTCGTTGTTGAATGCGGCGCCGCCGAGCGGGCCCTCGAGCATGATGTCCAGCGCCGGCGCCATGCGCGGGTTCAGCGCGCGCGGCGCTTCCCACGGCTGCGGCAGGGCCGGGATACGCAGGTG
>NZ_BAZI01000669.1 GCF_001310775.1 Stenotrophomonas pictorum JCM 9942 | reverse complement strand
CCGCCGGCCACACCGTCCGCGTGCGCGCGCTCGACCAGGTCGATGCCGCCCTGCTCGCCCGCATCCGCACCGCGCTGTTCGTCGCCAGCACCACCGGCGAAGGCGATCCGCCCGACCATGCCCTGGCCTTTCTCAGCCGGGTGATGCAGAACGCCACGCCACTACCGCAGCTGCAGTACGCGGTGCTGGCGCTGGGCGACCGCACCTATGACCATTACTGCGCCTTCGGCCACCAGCTCGACAACTGGCTGTGCGAACAGGGCGCGCGGGCGCTGTTCGATACCGTGGACGTGGACAACGCCGATGCGGACGCGCTGCGCCACTGGCAGCAGCTGCTCGGCCAGCTCGGCGGCGATGTCGCCCACCTGCCGGACTGGGCTCCGCCGCAGTACCAGCAATGGCGTTTGCAGCAGCGGCAGGCGCTCAATCCGGGCAGTGTCGGCGGCACCGTCTTCCACCTGAAGCTGCAACCCGTCGCCGGGGAACTGCCGGCATGGCAGGCCGGTGATATCGCCGAAATCGGTCCGCGCCACAGTGCCGGCACCGTCGCGCAATGGATGCATGCGCACGGCCTGCCGGTCACCGCCACGCTGGCCGATGGCCGCCCGCTGCAGGAGGTCCTCGCCGCGTGCCACTTGCCCGAACAGATCGACACCGGCGACCTCGCGGCGCTGGCCGCGGCGCTCAAACCGTTGCCGCATCGCGAATACTCCATCGCCTCGATGCCCTCGGAGGGCTCGTTGCAGCTGCTGCTGCGGCGCCAGCGGCGACCGGACGGCCAACCGGGACTGGCCAGCGGCTGGCTGTGCGACTACACCACGCCCGGTGATGTCATCGACCTGCGTCTGCGCGGCAACGCCAACTTCCATCCGCCGGCAGCGGAGGCGCCGCTGATCCTGGTCGGCAACGGCACCGGTATCGCCGGCCTGCG
>NZ_BAZI01000668.1 GCF_001310775.1 Stenotrophomonas pictorum JCM 9942 | reverse complement strand
CCCGCCGGCCGGCTGCCAGTCCCCGGCCAGCGATTTACCGCCCTCTTCGGCGATGCGCAGCGCGGCGCTGTTGACCCAGCCGGCGTGGCCGTCGACCCGGTCCAGATAGACCGGCCGCTGCGGGAACGCCGCATCCAGATCGGCCACAGTCGGAAAATCGGTGTTGTCCCAGCGGTTCTGGTCCCAGCCTCGGCCCAACAGCCATTCGCCCGGTGCCAGCGTCTTCTCGAATGCCTTGAGCCGTTCGACCACTTCCGCACGGCTCTTCGCCCCGGACAGGTCGGCCTGCGACAGGGTGTTGCCCAGATAGACCAGGTGCGCGTGCGCGTCGATCAGACCGGGCACCACCGTGGCCTCGCCCAGATCGATGCGCGGGGCCTGCGGATACAGCTGCAGCAAGGCATCGGCACTGCCGACATCGAGCACGCGACCGGTATCGCTTTCCCAGGCCATCGCCCCGACCACCGGCTGCGCGGGGTCACCGGTGCGGATGGTTTCGGCCACCAGCAGCTTGACCTCGGCACTGGCGGAAAGGACATGCAGACACGGAAGCAGCAGGGCAACGCAGGCAAGACGACGCATCAGGCAACTCCTGGACAGGATGCGGCGACTATGCAGGCATCCCGTCACGCTGACAAACCGCCTGCGGTGTGGAAATCCCGAAGACCCCTGCCTCAGTCGGCGCTGACGTCCACGCGCACGCGGAGGCGCTCGCCCGGGTGGTAGTCGCGACGGGTGTGATATTCGCGGCCGCCATATTCATAGGTGACGTCGTAGCCATCCACGCGCTCGTTCTCGCTGCCGTAGCCCACCGGTTCGCACACGCGCACATCGCCACGCCGGTAGTCCGGACGGCTGCTGGCCTCATAGATCGCGCGCCCGGCTGCGCCGCCGGCGATGGTGCCCACCGCGGTCCCCAGATAGCGCCCGTCG
>NZ_BAZI01000667.1 GCF_001310775.1 Stenotrophomonas pictorum JCM 9942 | reverse complement strand
CCGCCGGCCTACAGCGGCCAGGCGGCAACGGCCGGCGACACGCTCGATGCACGCGCCCTGCAAGGCAGCCGTCTGCAGTGGCGTCTGCAGTTCGGCCCCCAGCCACAACAGGCGTGGCTGCAGTTCCATGATGGTCGCCGGGTCGCCCTGCGGCGCGATGGCGACTACTGGCGCGGCAGCGACGTGTTGCTGCGCGCAGGCCTGTACCGCCTCCACACGACACCGGCCATGGCCGAGGCCGGACGCGCCTATCGGCTCGACGTGGTGGGGGATCGCCCGCCGCAGGTGAAGGTGATCACGCCGGCACAGACGCTCAGCCAGGCCGCACCGCGCCAGCGCACCTGGCAGCTGCGCTTCGAGGCCAGCGACGATTTCGGCGTGAACAGTGCCGCGACGCTGGCGATCACCACCGCCAAGGGCAGCGGCGAGAACATCACCTTCCAGCAGCGCCAGCTCACCCTGGCCGGTAGCGGACCGGTCACCGCACGGCGCTTCGCCTACACCGCCGACCTGGCCGCACTCGGCCTTGAACCGGGCGACGAAGTGGTCGCCCGCCTGAGCGTACGCGACAACCGCAGCCCGCAGCCGCAGGAGACACGCAGCGCCAGCCTGATCCTGCGCCTGCCCAGCGAGCAGCAGGTGCAGGCCAGCGACCTGGAAGGGGCGATCAAGAAAGTGATGCCGGCCTACTTCCGCAGCCAGCGGCAGATCATCATCGACGCCGAGGCGCTGTTGAAGCAGCAGCGCACGCTCGATGCCGACACCTTCGTCAAACGCGCCGATGCGATCGGCGTGGACCAGCGCATCCTGCGCCTGCGCTACGGCCAGTTCCTCGGCGAGGAAGCCGAGGGCGGGGCCAAACCGCCGCCGACCAGCGACGCGCCCGTTGCCGGTGCCGATGAGGGCCATGGCGAGGGACACGCGCAGGACGATGGCCACG
>NZ_BAZI01000666.1 GCF_001310775.1 Stenotrophomonas pictorum JCM 9942 | reverse complement strand
CGGTGGCGTCAGCCTCCGCCGGCGCCGCGGCCGCGGTGTGCGCCGTGGTGATCACCGGCTCCGGTTCGTCATTGCCCAGCGCTTCCAGGTAGGTGAACTTGGAACAGGCGTTGACGAAGGCCAGCGGCGTCTTCTGCTCGCCAAAACCATAGACCTTCACCCCGTCGGTCAGCAGCCGCATCACCAGCGGGGTGAAGTCGGCATCGCTGGAGACGATGGCAAAGCCGTCCAGGTTGCGCGCGTACAGCAGGTCCATCGCATCCACCACCATCGCCATGTCTGAGGCGTTCTTGCCCTTGGAATAGGCGAACTGCTGGATCGGCCGGATCGCGAACTCGTGCAGCACGCTCTCCCAGCCCTTGAGCCGCGGATTCTTCCAGTCGCCATAGGCGCGGCGCACATTGGCCACACCGAACGCGGCCACCTCGACCAGGATTTCATCGATCTTCGATGCCGGCGCGTTGTCGGCATCGATCAATACGGCGATACGCTTTTCAGGGTCGGACACGGCGCTGCTCCACGGCAATGGACGGCTCCCGAGTATCGACCATCGCCGGTTCACGCCCCATCAGTGCGATGATCGGCAGTGACTGTCGTCCCCACCCGGCCGGTCCGCCGGCCCCGACCGGAGTCCTGCATGTCGCGCGTTCCCCATCTTGTGGTCATCGGCGGCGGCTTTGCCGGTTTATGGGCCACCCGTGCGCTGGCCGGTGCACCGCTGCGGATCACCCTGGTCGACCGCCGCAACCACCACCTGTTCCAGCCGCTGCTGTACCAGGTGGCCACCGCCGGACTGTCGGCCCCCGATATCGCCGCGCCGCTGCGCCACATCCTGGGCCGCCAGCACAATGCCGAGGTCCGGCTGGGCGAGGTGGTGGCGATCGACAGGCAGGCCCGACAGGTGCGGCTGGGCGATGGCAGCCGGAGTCGGCTACG
>NZ_BAZI01000665.1 GCF_001310775.1 Stenotrophomonas pictorum JCM 9942 | reverse complement strand
GCAAGGTGATCTCCACCCGCGACTGCGCCTCGCCGCTGTACTGCTGCGGCTCGCCCAGCGCCAGTACCACCACGTCGGTGCGCAGGGCCGCGGCCACCGCCTGCTCGATGCCGCCGGGCAACGGGGCCTCCAGCGCACAACCGGCCACGACTTCCAGCGACGCAGGGTCTTCGAGCTGCGCCCGCAGCCCGCTGTCCAACGGCACATAGCGCGTCTTGTCGCCGAACAGCGTCCAGCAGCCTTCAATGTTGTCGCGGTCCGGACCGAACGGGCCGATCAGCGCGATCTTCTGCCCGCGCGTGCGCAGCGGCAGCAGGCCGCGGTCATTTTTCAGCAGCACGATCGAACGCCGCGCTGCCTCGCGCGACAGCGCGTCGTGGGCGGCGACGGGGGAACCATCGGCTTCGCGCAGCGGGTCCAGCGAGCGGTACGGATCATCGAACAGGCCAATGGCTTCTTTCAGCTGCAGCATCCGCCGCACCGATTCATCCAGCAGCGCCATCGGCACCTGCCCGCTTTCGACCAGCGCCGGCAGGTGTTCGGCATAGAAGCCGCTCTGCATGCTCAGGTCGAGCCCGGCCAGAAACGCCTTGGCGGTGGCATCGCGCTCATCGGCGGCGTAGCCGTGCGCAACCAGTTCCATGTCGGCGGTGTAATCGGACACCACCACTCCGGGAAACCCCCACTCCTGCCGCAAAATACCCGTCAGCAACGCGTGGTTGGCGCTGGCCGGCACGCCATTGATGTCGTTGAACGCACTCATGACCGCCAGCGCGCCTGCGTCGAACGCCGCCTTGAACGGCGGCAGGTGCACATCGCGCAGGGTCTGCGGCGAGATATCCACCTGCGCGTATTCCATGCCGCCCGCCACCGCGCCGTAGGCGGCAAAATGCTTGGGCGTGGCCAGCAGTGCGTCATCCGCCCGCAGGTCCTCGCCCTGGAA
>NZ_BAZI01000664.1 GCF_001310775.1 Stenotrophomonas pictorum JCM 9942 | reverse complement strand
GGGCGGTTCGCCGCCGGCAATCAGCCACGGCCCGGCTGTTGCCAGTCGGGCCGTGCCGATCCGTGATTGCGCGCCGGGCTCAGCGCACGCTTTTGCGGGTGAACAGGTTGACGATGGCCAGCAGAATTACCGCCCCCACCAGTGACAACAGGAACGAGCGCAGCGTGATGGCCGCATTGATGCTGCCGCCGCTGAAGAAGAAGCCGGCAATCATCGCGCCGATAATGCCCACGACAATGTTCAGAAGGATGCCCTGCTGTGCATCGCGGCGCATGATGAGACTGGCCAGCCAACCCACGACGCCACCGACGATCAACCAGATGATGAGGCCCATGCCTGATTCTCCCTGCCTAAAAGCACCTGTGCCGGTGCGGGGCCTACAGTCAACGCGCGGCGCCGTGAAAACCTTGTCGACCCCTGCCCGGTTCCATTCAGCATGAACCGGGGGCCATGGCCGTCCTGGCGGTTCGAACCGGTGCAGGTGTGGATGCTGCCGCATACCCCGGGTACGCGCGGCGAGCCGCAGGCTCGTGAGGTGCTGGCGGCCGAACTGGGTATGACACCGCAGGCGCTGCCGCTGACCCGTGATGAGCGCGGCCGGCCTTGGCTGATCGGCGCGCTGGACCATTACGGCACCGGCTGGAGCCACAGCGGCGGGCATCTGCTGGTGGCGCTGGGCAAGGGCGCGCGGCTGGGCGTGGATCTGGAGCAGCAGCGCCCGCGCCGGCAGATGCGCGAGGTGATCGGCCGCTTCTTCCATCCCGATGAGATCGTATGGCTGCTGGGACTGGATGACGCCGACTGCGAGCACTGGTTCTTCGCGTGTGGTGCGCCAAGGAGGCGCTGCTCAAGGCGCACGGGCATGGCATCTCCTTCGGCCTGCACAAGTTGCAGTTCGCGCCGACGGCGGCCGGCGCGCTGGTGCTGGCTGGTGCGATCCGGG
>NZ_BAZI01000663.1 GCF_001310775.1 Stenotrophomonas pictorum JCM 9942 | reverse complement strand
CTGCTGTGGCGGCGGCTCAGTCCAGCGCGGTCGCTGATGATGCCGGTGGATCTGCTCGAAGGCGGCGACCCGGCGCAGCGCCGGCAACGGCGGCGGGTGCTGGGCGGTGCCAGCTATGGCCATGCCAGCCTGCTGACGCTGGTGTGCTGGCATTTCGAGTGGGTGTTGCAGCTGGCCGGGATCGCGCTGGTGTTCATGTTCGTGCCGCTGGAGCTGCTGTCCGAATCGCTGCGCGCGGCGTGGTCGCTGATCGGCGAGGACACCCCGGCGTGGGCGTGGATCGGCTTCAACCTGCTGGCGTGGGCGGCGCTGACACTGGTCGGCCCGTTCTACAGCGGGGCCGGCTTCGGCCTGTACCTCAACCGCCGCACCCAGCTGGAGGCCTGGGATGTGGAAATCGCCTTCCGCCGGATGCGCGACCGCCTGGCGCGGCTGGCCCCGCTCCTGCTGCTGGTGCTGGCCATCGCCCTGCCCGGTGATTCCGCCCAGGCCCAGGACGGCGCTGCAGACCTGCAGAAGCAACACGCCAATCACAAGCACCTGGCGCACATGCGGCGAGCGGCGCAACGCCAGCGACCGTGTTCGGCCCCACGCACGCCGATACCGCCAGCTTCCGCCAGGCGGCCGCACGCGCCTACGAAGACCCGCAGCTGGGCGCCCAGCGCAACGTCAGCCGCTGGAAGCGCACGCAAGATGCCACGCAGCAGGAACGGGACACCCCGGGCGACAAGTGGGCGCCGGACCTGGACGGCATCCGCACGCTCCTGGCGCTGGTCAGCGAGAGCTTTCTGTGGATCGTGGTTGGCGCATTGCTGATCGCGCTGCTGCTCACCGCCCGCTGGTGGCTGCCGTGGCTGCGTGGCAGTGGCCGGCGCAAACGCACCGTGCAGTCCCCGGTCACGCAGGAAGCGCTGCAACTGCCCGACAGCCTGCCGCCGGACATCCCCG
>NZ_BAZI01000662.1 GCF_001310775.1 Stenotrophomonas pictorum JCM 9942 | reverse complement strand
GTGCCTCGCGCAACGGCGGCAATACGGGCGCCGCGGGCGCAACCAGCATCAGCACCGCGGGCGGACAGGTGGCCATCGATCCCATCCGCAACGTCATCGTCTTCCAGGGCGAAGCACAGCGCTGGCGCGCCATCCAGGGCGTGCTGGCGCGGCTGGACCAGCCGGCCCGGCAGGTGGTCATCGAGGTCACCGTGGCCGAGGTCACCATGACCGATGAATTCAGCCACGGCATCGAATGGGCGCTGCGCAATGTCAGCGTCAACGGCATGTCCGGCCCGGTCACGGCCCTGCAGGGGCTGGCCGGTACCGGTGGTGGCGGGCTGGTCTGGCAGGGCGTGTCCTCGTCGGGGCAGGTCAAGGCGCTCCTCAACCTGTTCGCCAAGGACAGCCGTGTTTCCATCCTGTCCACGCCGCGCATTCTGGTGAAAAGTGGCGAGTCGGCCAGTATCGATGTCGGTACCGAAGTGCCGATCATCACCAGCCAGGCCACCGCGTCGGATCTGCCCAGTACCGGTGGCAACAGCTCCATCCTGCAGTCCGTGCAGTACCGCAAGACCGGTGTGCTGCTGGATATCGAGGCGGTGGTGCATTCCGGCCAGCGCGTGGACCTGAAGATCAGCCAGGAGGTCAGCGAGGCCACCCCCACCGACACCAGCGAGATCTCCTCGCCCAGTGTGTTCAGCCGCAAGCTCAACACCAGCCTGAGCCTGGCCGACGGTGAAAGCACCCTGCTCGGTGGGCTGATCTCCAGCACCCGCAGTGACGGCAAGACCAAGGTGCCGTTGCTGGGCGATATCCCGATCCTGGGCAAGGCCTTCCAGAGCGCCAAGCGCAGCGGTACCCGTACCGAGCTGCTGATGCTCATCACCCCGTATGTGGTGGAGGATGCCGCGCAGACCCGGGCCATCACCGACGCCATCCGCGCCCGCTTCGGTGCGGCCGAACGTCGGCG
>NZ_BAZI01000661.1 GCF_001310775.1 Stenotrophomonas pictorum JCM 9942 | reverse complement strand
GGCCGGCCGACACCAGGCCCATACGGTCGAAGGCGGCGGCCATGCGCCGTTCCTCGGCCACGCCGACCAGGTGGCCGGACTGCTGCAACGCTTCGTTGCGGACTGCGCGTGAGCGGTTCGGCCCGTATTGCCCCGCCATCGCCGATCATGTGCCCCTGTATTCCCCCCCACGATTGAACTGATGCCCGCCCCACCGGCGCACCGTCCCTGTCGAACCCCGTTCCCGCCTGCGTATCTGCCATGTCCTCCCTGTTCGATCCCAAACACGTCCGCCGCGCCTTTTCGCGTGCCGCCTCCAGCTACCACGCCGCCGCGGTGCTGCAGCAGGAAGTGGGCAAACGCCTGCTCGAATCGCTGGACTACCTGGAAGACCGGCAGCCACAGGTGGTGCTGGATGTGGGCAGCGGCCCGGCCCACGCCACCGCGGCGATGAAAAAGCGCTGGCCCAAGACACAGGTGATCGCGCTGGACCTGGCCCTGCCGATGCTGGCCGAAGCCAAAAAGCAGGCCGGCTGGTGGCGGCCGTTCGCGCGGGTATGCGCCGATGCGCGCGCCCTGCCGCTGGCCGACAACAGCGTCGATGTGATCTTCAGCAATCTGTGCCTGCAGTGGGTGGAAGACCTGCCTGCGGTGTTCGCCGGTTTCCGCCGCGTACTCAAGCCCGGCGGCCTGCTGGTGTGCTCGACCTTCGGTCCGGACACGCTGATCGAACTGCGCGAGGCCTTCGCCCAGGCCGATGACACGGCCCACGTCAGCCACTTCACACCGATCGCCCAGTTCGGCGATGCGCTGATGATGGCCGGCTTCCGCGACCCGGTGCTGGACCGCGACCTGTTCACCCTGACCTACGACGAGCTGCCGGCGCTGATGCGCGAACTCAAGGCGATCGGCGCGACCAACGCGATGCACAGCCGCCGCCACACGCTGACCGGGCGTGGCCGTTTTGCCGCCG
>NZ_BAZI01000660.1 GCF_001310775.1 Stenotrophomonas pictorum JCM 9942 | reverse complement strand
AGCCACCAAAATCACGCAGGTCGGCGCGAACCAGATCCAGCACCGCGCTCACAGCGTCACTCCCAGCCGCAACGCAACCGCGTTGGCGTGTGCGCCCAGCCCTTCGGCGCGCGCCAGGGTCAGCGCGCACGGGCCGATGCCGGCAATGCCTTCGGCGCTGGCGGCCTGCACGCTGATCTGGTTCTGGAAACTGGCCACGCTCACGCCGCTGTAGGCACGGGCGGCACCGGCGGTCGGCAGGACATGGTTGGTACCCGAGCAGTAGTCGCCCAGCGCTTCGGGGGTGTAATCGCCGAGGAATACCGAGCCGGCAGCCTCGACCTGCGCCAACCACGGGCGCGGATCGCGCAAGGCCAGGATCAGGTGCTCGGGGGCGTAACGATTGGAGATTTCAAAGGCTTGGTCGAGCGACTGGACCTTGACCAGCCGCGAGGCGGACAGTGCCTGTCGGGCGATGGCCTCGCGTTCGAGCACCGCCACCTGCCGCGCGACCTCGCCGGCGACGGCAGCCAGCAGCGCGGCATCATCGCTGAGCAGCAGTACCTGCGAGTCGGGACCATGCTCGGCCTGCGAGAGCAGATCGGCGGCGACGAAGGCCGGATTGGCGCCGGCATCGGCGATCACCAGCACTTCAGACGGCCCGGCCGGCATATCGATGGCGGCGGCACCGGCCTGGGCGACCTGCTGTTTGGCTTCGGTCACATAGCTGTTGCCCGGCCCGAACAGCTTGTCGCACGAGGGCACGGTCTCGGTGCCGTAGGCCATCGCGGCGATGGCCTGCGCGCCACCGATCTTGAATACACGGTGCACGCCGGTCAGCCGCGCGGCGACCAGCACCGCCGGATCGGCACTGCCGTCCTTGCGCGGCGGCGTGCACAACACCACCTCACGACAACCGGCCAGCCGGGCCGGCACGCCCAGCATCAGTGCCGTGGACGGCAGCGGCGCGC
>NZ_BAZI01000659.1 GCF_001310775.1 Stenotrophomonas pictorum JCM 9942 | reverse complement strand
CCGCGGCGCTGGCCACCCAGGTCGACGGATTGGCGGCGCGCGCGCGCGCGGTTCCGCGCAGCCGCAGCAGTTGCAGGATCTGCTCGATGGACAGGCGTTTTTCACGCAACGCGGCACGCAGCAGGTGGCGATGACCGGGCTGCTCGACGAATTGAGCCTGCGACTGCCGGAAGACACCTGGTTGAAAAACTGGACGTGGAAAATGGCCGCCTGCAGCTGATCGGCTTCAGTGGCAGCGCTTCGGCGCTGGTGCCGCTGCTGGAGGATTCTCCGCACTGGAAGACACCGGCATTGACCGGCGTGTTGCAATCGACGGGCGGCCGTGACCGCTTCACGCTCGTTGCCGAGCTGCAACCGCCCGTGATGGAGACCGCCGATGGCGCTGTCCCCCACACGCCGTGACCGCTGGCTGGCCCTGGCGCTGCTGTTGCTGGCGCTGGCGCTGGTCTATCTGCTGCTGATCCATCCGCTGTTCATCCGGCCGTTGCAGGAGGTGGATGCGCAGGTGGCGGCGTTGCAGGAACGCCAGCAGCGCATCGCCCTGCAGTTGCGGCAGGCGCCGCAGATCGCCCAGCGCCTGCAACAGGCGCAACAGCAACTGGCCCTGCAACCCGGTTCATGGATGAGCTATCGCCCGAGCGGGCGGCCTCGGCGCTGGTGCAGCGGCTGGAAACGGCGGTGCGCCAGGCCAGTCCGGGCAATCGCAGCTGCGCGATCAGTGACCGCTCGCCGTTGCCGGCCGATCACAGCGGGCGCTTCGTGCGCGTTGCGATCCAGGCGCGGCTGCGCTGCGGCAACCGCGAGCTGATCGCCGTGCTGCATGCCCTGGAAAGTGGCAGTCCTTATCTGGAGCTCACCCGTCTGGATATCCTCGCCCAACCCGCCGCCACGCCGCCGGGCGCCAGTGGCGGCGGACTGGATGCGGCCTTCGAGCTGGCTGGCTATCTGCGCCC
>NZ_BAZI01000658.1 GCF_001310775.1 Stenotrophomonas pictorum JCM 9942 | reverse complement strand
TGCGAGCCGCGGTCGCCGGGCGCGCGCCTGGCGATCATCTCGCGGGTCAGGGCATCCCAGCCTTCCTGCATCTGGCAGACGATGGGCGGCACGCGCGGATGGCTGCCGTAGTGCCAGCGCGCCGGCAGCTGGGCCTTGTTCCAGCACTGGTAGTGGGGATGTTCGCCGAGCAGGTATTTTTCGGCCTCGGCCTGTTTGCCCGGTTGCGGTGTGAAACCCACCGACTGCCCGACAGACACCACCATCGCCACTGCCGGCGGCACCATGTCCTGGGTGGCGATCTGCTGGCCTTCCTTGACCGTGGCCATGCCGTGGTCGGAGACCACGATCAGGTTGGTGCGATCCAGCAGGTCCGCGCGGCGCAGGTCATCGACCAGCTGGCCGATGGCGTTGTCCACTTCCCGCAGTGCGGCGGCGTATTCGGGTGAATCCGGGCCGTGCGCATGGCCGGCCTGGTCGACGTGTTCCATGTAGCCGGCGACAAAGCGCGGGGGAATGCCATCGGGTGCGCCCTGCAGCCACGCCAGCAGCTGCTGCATGCGTGCCGGCAGCGACACAGCCTCATCGTACGGTTGCCACTGGTCGGCATGCAGGCCGTGGATCGGTGCTTCGCTGCCGGGCCAGGACCAGGTGGCGCTCTTGAGCCCGGCCTTGCGCACGCTGACCCAGATCGGCTCACCGCCTTCCCACCAGGCCGGATTGCGTACCGCGTCGCGGTCGCTGAGCCGGAACTCGCCCAGCGGCTCGGCGTTCATCGCATTGTGGATCAGGCCGTGATGGTCCGGACGCAGGCCGGTGACCAGGGTGTAGTGGTTGGGAAAGGTCAGTGACGGGTACGAGGGCCGCATGCCGACACTGCGCACGCCTTCACTGGCCAGGCGGAACAGGTTGGGCGTGTGGGTGGCATCCACTTTGTCGGCGCGCAGGCCATCGACGGACAGCAGCAGCACGGTGGGCGGG
>NZ_BAZI01000657.1 GCF_001310775.1 Stenotrophomonas pictorum JCM 9942 | reverse complement strand
TGCGCTGATGGCCCTGACCGCCACGCGCTGGCTGCTGCTTGCCGCGGTCATGGCCGCGCTCGCCAGTGGCGCGCTCCTCAAAGGCATGCCGCACGCTCCCGGTCCGATGCTCGCCGGCATTTTCGCCGGCCTGGCCATCGGCCTGCTGTTTGCCGTAGTGCTGCGCCGGCTGCTTCCCGATGCCTGCGACACCGCACCGCCGGTGCTGCGCAAGCGCTATACCCGCGAAATGATGGTCGCCCTGGGCGGCTACGTGGTGCTGCTGTTCAGCTCGATCGGGCTGCTCAAACACGTGGACAGCATTGGCCTGCGGGCGCTGGTCGCGCTGTTGCCGGTGCCGCCGATCGCGCTGATGCTGCGTGCGATGATCCGCTACATCCGCGATGCCGACGAGCTGCAGCAGCGTATCGAACTGCAGGCGGTCAGTTTCGCCACCGCGCTGGTCTCGCTGCTGTATCTGGGCGGCGGCCTGCTGCAGGTGGCGCGGGTGGTGGATGTGCCGGCCGGTGCGGCGATGATCTGGGTGTTCCCGCTGCTGTGCCTGGGCTATGGCCTGGTCAAGGCCGTGGTCGCCCGACGCTACCGCTGAAGCACCGGTATGGACAACCGCCTGCGCGAACTGCGTGATGCCTGCGGCTGGTCGCAAGGCGAGCTGGCCGAACGGCTGGCCGTTTCCCGGCAGACGGTCAATGCGCTGGAGACCGGCAAGTACGATCCCAGCCTGCCGCTGGCCTTCCGCATCGCACGACTGTTCGATCGCCGGATCGAGGAAATCTTCTTTCCCGACGTCACATAGCTGCCGCGACCGCGTCTGGATGCAGGCAGATCCGTTTGTTTCCTTCAACCGTGAGGGGCTGTTCCGATGATGTCCCGCAAGACCCAAACCATCCTCGCCCTGGCCGTCGTCGCCGGCCTTGTCGGTTACCGCATCACGCGGCCGGCGGCGGAGTCGCAAGCG
>NZ_BAZI01000656.1 GCF_001310775.1 Stenotrophomonas pictorum JCM 9942 | reverse complement strand
CCGCCTGCCGCTGCCGACCCCGACTTCGGGCTGTGCCGGGATGCCACGCTGCAGTGGGCCGTGGGCAAGGTCAACGACGAGCCGACCATCCGCCGGCTCAAGCGCGAAAGCGGCGCCGGGCTGGTCAATCCGATCGGCCCGGCCAGCATCACCACCCGCGACATCCGCAAAGACCGCCTGCGCGTGTTCGTCGATGCCAACAACGTCATCACCGCGGTGCGCTGCGAGTAACCGCACAGCTTTGCGGTGGTGCATGAAAACAGAAGGCCCGCCATCACTGGCGGGCCTTCTTGTTGCAGCCGCTGGGCGCAGCGGTCAACCCGCCCCGGTTACTGGGCCTTGGCTTCTTCAGCCTTGGCTTCTTCAGCCTTGGCTTCTTCGGCCTTGGCCTGGCTGGCCTCGGTGGTGATGCGGACCTTGACCTCATCGCTGACGGCCGGGGCGTAGGCGCCCACGCCGAAGTCGCTGCGCTTGAGGGTGGTGGTGGCATCAAAGCCGACCGACGGCACCTTCATCATCGGGTGCTCGCCGGCACCGTTGACGGTCACGTCCAGCACCACCGGCTTGGTGACGCCCTTGATGGTCAGGTCACCGGTCACGGTCAGCTTGTTGGTGCCGGCCGCCTCCACCTTGCTGCTCTTGAACGTGGCGGTCGGGAACTTGGCGGCGTCGAAGAAATCGGCGCTGCGCAGGTGCTCGTCGAACTTGGCGGTGAAGCTGTTCAGGCCCGACAGCGGCAGGGTGACTTCCACGGTCGACTTGCTCACGTCGGCGGCGTCGTACACCAGGGTGCCGTCGGCATTGCCGAAGTGTGCGGTCGGGTTGGAGAAGCCCATGTGGTTCCACTGCACCAGCACATCGGTATGGCTCGGATCGAGCTTGTAGGTACCCGACGCGACCTGGATGGCCGCCACTTCCGGGGCAGCGGCTTCGGCCGGCGCGGCGGTTTCCGTCGGAGTCGC
>NZ_BAZI01000655.1 GCF_001310775.1 Stenotrophomonas pictorum JCM 9942 | reverse complement strand
CCGTGCCGCCGACGCCACGGCAGGCCCCTGCTGCTGGTGACGCGCGACAACCAGAGCGCGCATCTGGCCGTGGCTGACCTGCAGACCCTGCTGGGCGATGCCTCGACGCTGCCGGTGGTGCCGTTCCCGGACTGGGAAACGCTGCCCTACGACCAGTTCAGTCCGCACCCGGACATCATTTCCCAGCGACTGGCCGCGCTGCACCGCCTGCCCACCCTCGCCCGCGGCATCGTCGTGGTGCCGGTGCAGACCCTGCTGCAGCGCCTGGCGCCGCTGAACTACATCGTCGGCGGCAGCTTCGACCTGAAGGTCGGCCAGCGGCTGGACATGGATGCGGAGAAACGCCGGCTGGAAAGCGTCGGCTACCGCAACGTGGCGCAGGTGATGGACCCGGGCGACTTTGCCGTGCGCGGTGGCCTGCTCGATGTCTACCCGATGGGCACCGAGGCGCCGCTGCGCATCGAGCTGCTGGACGAGGACATCGATTCGATCCGCGCATTCGATCCCGAAACGCAGCGCTCGCTGGACAAGGTGCCGGCAGTGAAGCTGCTGCCCGGCCGCGAAGTGCCGGTGGACGAGGCCAGCCTGGCCAAGGTGCTGACCACGCTGCGCGAGCGCTTTGACGTCGATACCCGGCGCAGCCCGCTGTACCAGGATCTCAAGGCCGGGGTCCTGCCCTCGGGCGTCGAATACCTGCTGCCACTGTTCTTCGACAAGACCGCCACGCTGTTCGACTACCTGCCCGAAGGCTTCATGACGGTGCTGGGCACCGGGGTGGCCGAGGCCGCCGATGCGTTCTGGACCCAGACCCTCAGCCGCTACGAACAGCGCCGCCACGATATCGAGCGGCCGCTGCTGCCGCCGGAAGAGATCTACCAGAGTCCGGACAGCCTGCGCGAGCAGTTCAACAAGCTGCCGCGCGTGGAAGTGTGGCCGGCCGACCATCCGCGCATCGCCGAGGCGCAG
>NZ_BAZI01000654.1 GCF_001310775.1 Stenotrophomonas pictorum JCM 9942 | reverse complement strand
CGGCCGGCTCGCGCCTGCGCGCCGGACGACGCATGCGCCGTGCCCCAGGTGCGGACGGCCTACAAGGTGATCTTCTGGATCGTCACCGCCCTGGTGCTGATCGCGCTCGTGTTCCCCTACCTCATGCCCCTGTTCTACTGAAAGGAGATTGCCATGAAGAAACTCGTCGCATTGCTCGCTCTGACCGTTGCCCTCAGCGCTCCCGCCTGGGCCGCCACCAAAACCGTCATGCTGTCGGTGCCGAGCATGACCTGCGCCACCTGTCCGATCACGGTCAAAAAGGCGCTGACCAAGGTCGAAGGCGTCATCGAGGCCAAGGTGACCTGGGAGCCCAAGGAGGCGGTGGTAACCTACGACGATGCCAAGACCACTCCGGCCGCGTTGACCAAAGCCACCGAGAACGCCGGCTACCCGTCTACCGTCAAGAAGTGAGCACACGCTCATGACCGAGGCGATCACGCTGCACATCGGTGGCATGACCTGCGGGTCGTGCGCCGAGCACGTCAAGCAGACCTTGGAAAAGGTGCCCGGCGTGCGTTCGGCCTCAGTGTCCTACCCACAGCGCCGGGCCGAGATTGAGGCCAGCGTAGGTACCGCCGCGGACGTGACCTCGCTGGTCGCGGCGGTATCCGCACTCGGTTACCGAGCGCAGCTTGCCGATGCGCCGGGGCAACCCAGCGACCTGCTGAACAATGCACAAGAGCGGCTGGGCGGCGAACCAAAGCGCGAGGACGATGAGGCTGCACTGCACGTGGCCGTGATCGGCAGCGGCGGCGCGGCGATGGCGGCGGCGTTGAAGGCCGTCGAGCAAGGGGCGCGTGTGACGCTGATCGAGCGCAGCACTCTCGGCGGCACCTGCGTCAACGTCGGATGTGTGCCGTCCAAGATCATGATCCGCGCTGCCCACATTGCGCATCTGCGTCGCGAGAGTCCGTTCGATGACGGCATTGCCGCCGCCTCGCCGAAG
>NZ_BAZI01000653.1 GCF_001310775.1 Stenotrophomonas pictorum JCM 9942 | reverse complement strand
GGCTGCTGCCGATCCAGCCGGCCGACCAGGCAAAGGCGACCGCGCCGAGCCCGGCGATGCCCGCGATACCGGCCAGCGGCAGCCAGCGGTGCCGGCGCTTCACAGGGGGGGGAGAGTCGGCAGTCATGGGCGTTTCCTTGGTGTGTTGACAGGTAGGACGTGCGGGCGCGCTGTCTATTCCATCGGACTGCGAAAAATATTCCGGAAAGGTTTTGCCCGGTCCGGGAATAATCCTCCGACCTTAGCGTCATACCTGTAACTCTGCCGCCTGACTGTGATGGATACCTTCGACGACGAACGCCTGCGCGCGCTGTTGCCCCGCCTGCGCCGGTTTGCCCGCTCACTGGCGGCCGATCCGGCCAGTGCGGACGATCTGGTGCAGGCCACGCTCGAGCGCGCACTGCGACGCTGGCATACCCGGCGCGAGGACGATGCGCTGCAGGCCTGGCTGTTCTCCATCCTCTATCGCCAGTTCATGGACGAACGCCGGCGCGCGGCGCGCTGGCAGCGGGTGGTGGCCTTGTTCGCACCGCAGCAGGCCGGCACCTCGCCATCGGCAGAGCGCGTACACGATGGACGTGCGCAGCTGGCCGCCTTCGCCCGGCTGCCGGTCGAACAGCGGGCGTTGCTGATGCTGGTCAGTGTTGAAGGCTTCAGCTATCGCGAAGCGGCCGAGGCGCTGGGCATTCCGATCGGCACGGTGATGTCACGGCTGTCGCGGGCGCGCGACCGGCTGCGCGCGCTGGATGAAGGCACCGCCGATACCACTCCGGCACTGCGGGTACTGAAATGAACACACTGCCTCCCGACGACGAAGCACTGCACGCCTACGTGGATGGGCGCCTGGACGCCGACCGTGTCCGCACCCTGGAGCACTGGCTGCAAAACCACCCGGAGCAGGCCGCGCGCATCGCCGGCTGGAAACGCGATGCCGCCTCGCTGCGCGCGACCTGGGCCGGTCTGGAGCCATTGCCG
>NZ_BAZI01000652.1 GCF_001310775.1 Stenotrophomonas pictorum JCM 9942 | reverse complement strand
CCCGTGAGGACGTGAAAAACGGCATCGGCCTGTCCGCCGCGCTGGGCCGCAATGGCCGGTTCCCGCGGCTGGCGCTGCAGATGATCCAGGTGGGCGAGGAGTCCGGCGCGCTGGAAAGCATGCTGCACAAGACCGCCGACACCTTCGAACAGGAAACCGCGCGGGCCATCGACCGCCTGCTTGCCGCGCTCGTGCCGGTGATCACCCTGCTGCTGGCGGCGGTGGTCGGCATGGTGATCATCGCCGTGCTGGTGCCGCTGTACGACCTGACCAATGCCATCGGCTGAATCCGGAAAATGCCGCAACTGTGGAGACTGTCATGAGACGCACCCAACGAGCACCGCACGCGCGCCGCCACCAGGCGGGCATGAGCCTGCTGGAAATCATCATCGTCATCGTGTTGATCGGCGCGGTGCTTACCGTGGTCGGCAGTCGCGTACTGGGCGGGGCGGACCGTGGCAAAGCCAATCTGGCCAAGACCCAGATCCAGACCCTGGCCGGCAAGGTGGAGAACTTCCAGCTCGATACCGGCCGCTGCCGGCCAAGCTCGAGGATCTGGCCGCGCAGCCGGCCGGGGTCAGCGGCTGGCTGGGGCCGTATGCAAAACCCAGCGAGTTCAATGATCCGTGGGGTCATGCCATCGAGTACCGGGTGCCGGGCGAAGCGGCCCGTTCGATCTGAAAAGTCTGGGCAAGGACGGCCGCCCCGGTGGCAGCAGTTACGACGCGGACATCAGCGTCGAGTAAGACCGATGCCCACGCTGTCCGCGCCTGTTTTTCCGCATCAGCGGCCGCGTCGCGCGTACCGCCGGCCCGCGGTGGCGGGCATGTCGTTGCTGGAGATGCTGCTGGTGCTGGCCTTGATGGCGGCCATCGGCCTGATCGCGGCGATGGCGATGAACGGCGGGCTGGCCGGCATGCGCCTGCGTTCGGCCGGCAAGGAGGTGGCCGCGCAGCTGCGGCATACCCGCACCCAGG
>NZ_BAZI01000651.1 GCF_001310775.1 Stenotrophomonas pictorum JCM 9942 | reverse complement strand
TCCGCCGCCGGCGCGCTGGCCGGGTCGGGCTGCGCCTGGCAACCAAGGGTGGAAACCAGCGCCAGGGCGCAGGCGAGCAGACTGATCGACTTCATCGCAATCCGGAAGATGTGAAGGAAGCCCGATTCTAGGCCCAGTCCTCCCTGCCAAAACCATTCAAAAACATCAACTTATGAAAGTTGTCCGGGTTTGGCCTGCCATGTCTTGGCAGTGGCTCCAGCAGTGTCTGGACCTGCCCGGCATTGGCCTCGCCCCGCCTGTCGGCCGGCGCGAAATGTCCGCCGCTCAAGTGCACATTTTCATGCGCCGCTCGGCGTCCCACAGCGCACGCCGCGCCTGGTCGTAGGCGTTGTCGGCGGCGCTGGGCAAGCTGTGTTCGGCTTCCACCGGATCGGCGCCGTGGCTGTAGCGGTACTCCACCCGCTGCAACGTCTCCAGCTGGGACAGCGCCGGGGCCAGCCAGTGGCTGCGCTGCGCCGTGCTGCAACGCGGATAGCGCTGCTCCAGATCACCCAGCGCCGCACGGATACGGCGGCTGGCCTCCCCTTTCAGATCGGGGGCTTTCTCGTAGCGGATCGGCGCAGCCTTCCAGGCATCGCCGGTGGCCTCGCTGCCCAGGTCCGAGGGGCGTTCGTGCCGCGCCGGGTTGAAGGCGATATCCGGCGGCCGCCGCGCCTCAGCCGCCTGGATGTCTTCACCATAGATAAGGCTCTCCGAGCGTTTCTGCCGTGTTCCGGCACGCCTGCCCGAAAACAGGTTGGCCGTTGCACGCTCGCCTACGCCCGTGGCCAGTTCATCGCGATGCTCGAAGACACGCTCGGCATCGCTCTGCTGTTTTGCCTCACCCACGGTATCCGGTGCGAGCACCGCCTGGCCGTCGCTTCCATATAGCGGCGGCGAACGCGGCGCGCTCGCCGGGACCGGTGCTGCGGCAGGAACAGGGGCGGGTACGGTGTCGACCGCGGCGGTGGCACGCG
>NZ_BAZI01000650.1 GCF_001310775.1 Stenotrophomonas pictorum JCM 9942 | reverse complement strand
AGCTTCCAGCAGTTCCTGCAGCGCCATGAACATGCCGCGCCGCTGGGCCGCGATATCCGCGTGCGCCAGCGTCTGCGCGTGGTCGATGGCCAGGGCCGGCCGGTGCCCGATGCCGAAGTGGCGGTCAGCTCGGCCGGTGGCGCGCGGATGTGGGCGCGCACCGATGCCGGTGGCCAGGTCTGGCTGCATCCCAACGCCTTCGATGACCGCGACTCCAGTCATTACACGGTGACGGTGCGGCGTGGTGGCAAGCAGGTCACCGCGCCGTTGCGGCGTGGCCAGAAGCAGGTGCTGGAGCTGGTGCTGGCCGATGCACCGGCGCCGGCACGGGCCCGGCTGGATCTGGTGTTCATGGTCGATGCCACCGGTTCGATGGGCGATGAGATCGACAAGCTGCGCGATTCGCTGCAGGGCATCGTGCGCCAGATCGGCACGCTGCCGTCCAGCCCGGACATCTGCCTGGGGCTGGTCACCTACCGCGATCGCGGCGATGAATATTTCGTGCGCAGCTGGGACCTGACCGGCAATGTCGCCGCGTTCCAGCAGGTGCTCGATGGCGTGCGCGCCCACGGTGGCGGCGATTACCCGGAGGCGATGAACGAGGCCTTCGACCATGCGGTGCAGGCACTGGCTGGCGGGGCCCGGGCACCACCCGGCTGCTGGTGGCGCTGGCCGACGCGCCGCCGCAGATGGGCTACCCGCCGCCCCGCTATGACGCCACCATGCTGGCCGCGCTGGGCAAGGGCATCAAGGTGTTGAGCGTGGCCGCGTCCGGCCAGGACACCCTCGGCGAGATCGTGCAGCGGCAGATCGCCCAGTACACCGGCGGCCGCTTCATCTTCCTCACCTACCAGGACGCCGCCGACCCGGGCAGTGGTCCGGGCAGCCAGACCGTGCACGAGGTGGCCAACTATTCGGTAGACACGCTGGACCAGCTGGTGGTGCGGCTGGTGCGCGAGGAACTGGCGCAGCTGCCGGCCCCGCGC
>NZ_BAZI01000649.1 GCF_001310775.1 Stenotrophomonas pictorum JCM 9942 | reverse complement strand
CCGCCGCGGTTGACGAAGCCGAGCGCCGCGGTCGTGGCCGGGCCAGTGTCGAGCCGGCGCAGCGCGCCCAGGAAGGCTCGGGCCGCGTATGCGTGACGAATATGCGCGGCCGTTCCGCCGGGAACAGTGCATGGACCTCGCTGTCGGAGTGCACGTACCGCGCCTCGTCCGGATCGCGCGGCGTGCGGAACCGGCCGGGCTCGCCGAGATAGACGATCGCGGCCGACACGCCACGTTCAACGAGGCGCACCTGCGCGTGGCGCACTTCCTGCAATTGGTAAGCACCGGTGGCGACCAGCAGGATCGCCGCTGTCGCCGGGTTGCCGGCCAGGCACAGCGCACCTTGGGTGGCCAGCGCCTGCGCCTGCGTCGGTGTCAGCTCGTGCGGCACCGGTCGCTTGGGGACGACCAGGGTGGTGACCGTGCCGCGTTGCGCGTAGGCGTGGGCGAGGGCCGCGGCGGCGCCGTTGGCGTCCGGGGGAAACACCACGCGCGATATGTCGGCCATTTCGCCCAGGAGCGCCTCGGCCATGGTCGGATCCTGATGGGACTGCTCGTTCTTCGCGTTCTCCACGTGTGCGAGGTCAGCACGAGAGGCACGCCCAGCCAGCCGGGCGGTCGCCCCGCCTGTGCCTGGTGACGCGCGAAGATCAATTCCTGGCGCACGGCGCCAAGCATCTTCGGTGCGAACGCCTCGTAGGTGACCACCAGGTTCAGCCCGCCCTTGTTGCCGAGCGCGGCGCATACCACGGCTTCCTCATTAAGCGCGGTGATGACCGCGCCAGTGGTCGATTCCGCGACACCGGGCTCGGGCTCGTGCACCCGGTGCTTCATTGCGTCCAGGGTGCGATCGAGCTTGTTGCTGCGCAGCTCGTCAGGATTGCCCACGCGCACGCGCAGCCCCGGGTTCGCTTCGGCGATGGCGACGAACTGCTCGTCGAGCGCGGTCATCGGCGAGCTCTCGCCGCCGGCGCCGCGGTCGGCGATCG
>NZ_BAZI01000648.1 GCF_001310775.1 Stenotrophomonas pictorum JCM 9942 | reverse complement strand
GCATGGCCGCCGTTGCCACGGCGCGGCGCCTTCTGACCACCGGGCTGCTCGGCCTTGCCCGGCGCGCTGTTGCCCCAGCGGATCGGGGTCTGCGGCACGAAACCCGGCACATCGGTGATGTCCATATCGCGACCGAGCATGCGCACGATCTGACGCAGCAGCTTGGCCTCGTCCTGCGCCACCAGCGAAATCGCCTCACCGGTGGAGCCGTTGCGGCCGGTACGGCCGATGCGGTGCACGTAGTCTTCCGGGACCATCGGCAGGTCGTAGTTGATGACCTTGGGCAGCTCGTTGATGTCGATGCCACGGGCGGCGATATCGGTGGCCACCAGCACGGTCACGCGACCGGCCTTGAAGTCGCTCAGGGCACGCAGGCGCTGGCCCTGGCTCTTGTTGCCATGGATCGCGGCGGTCTTGATGCCGGATTTCTCCAGAAACTGGGCCAGCTTGTCGCAGCCGTGCTTGGTGCGGCCGAACACCAGCGTCTGCACGCGGGAATCCTCGGCCAGCAGGTGCAGCAGCAGCTCGCGCTTGCGGCTGCCATCGACCGGATGCACGCGGTGGGTGATGGTCTCGGCCACGGTATTCTTCGGCGTGACCTGGATCTGCTTCGGGTTGTGCATGAACTCCAGCGCCAGCTGCTTGATGCTCTCCTCGAACGTGGCCGAGAACAGCAGGGTCTGGCGGTTCTGGCGCGGCAGCTTGGCCAGGATGCGCTTGATCGAGGGCAAAAAGCCCATGTCGAGCATGCGGTCGGCCTCGTCCAGCACCAGGATCTCGATCCCGGACAGGTCGATGCTGCGACGCTCCAGGTGGTCGATCAGGCGGCCCGGGCAGGCGACCAGCAGGTCCACGCCACGGCGCAGCACATCCAGCTGGTTGCCCATGCCGACGCCACCGTAGATGCAGGCGCTGGGGATGCGCAGGTACTTGCTGTAGCCGCGCAGGCTGTCATGCACCTGGGTGGCCAGCTCGCGGGTCGGTGCCAGCACCAGCGCC
>NZ_BAZI01000647.1 GCF_001310775.1 Stenotrophomonas pictorum JCM 9942 | reverse complement strand
GGCGGCGGCGACAGCGGCGGCAATGGCCAGTGGCGCATATGGCGGCACCCTGGATGGCAAGGTCATCTACGACAACCTGTGTACCGCCTGCCACACCAACGGCGTGGGCATGGCGCCAACGCTGGACCACGCGCACTGGGACGCGCGCATCGCCCAGGGCAAGGAAACGCTGTACAAGCACGCCATCGAGGGCTACACCGGCCCGAACGGCGGCATCATGCCGCCCAAGGGCGGCAATGCGGGCCTGAGCGAAGAGCAGATCCATGCGACGGTGGACTGGATGCTCGCCAACCTGAAGTAGCAAGCCGCCATATTCGGCAGCGGGCAACCGGCCGCATTGCTGCAGAATATCCAGCGCCGCCTTTCCAGGGCGGCGCTTCTGTTTTCCGTATCCCTGTTGCGCTTTCTTTTGGAGTCGTCCATGCGCTGTTTTCCTTCGCTACTCGCTCTGGCCCTGGCTGCGGCAGGTGCCGGTCCGGTTTTGGCTGCGTCCCCGGCCAGTGTGTTGCCTGTCGGTACGGTGCAGGGCAGCGGCGGGCGCAGCCCTTATGAAGCAAGCCGGTGACGGTCGAGGCGATGGTTACCGCCGACATGCGTGACGGCCTGGGCGGAGTGTTTGTGCAGGATGCCGGGGATGGCGATGCGGCGACCTCCGACGCGCTGTTCGTGCGCCTGCCGGACGGCCAGCAGGTCCAGGCCGGGCAGTGGCTGCGCCTTCGTGGCACTGTGCAGGAGCAGGCTGCCGGCAAGGACGGCCCGTCGCTGACCACCCTGCAGGCCGACACGGTAGTGGCGCTGGCCGCGCGTGCGGCGCCGGCGGTCACCCTGATCGACGATGCGCCGGTCAGCTGGGAAGCGCTGGAGGGGATGCAGGTCCGCATCACCGCGCCGTTGACACTGGCCGGGCAGGATGGCCTGCAGCGTTTCGGCAAACTCACCGCCGCCTTCGGTGGCCGCCTGTGGCAGCCCAGCGAAGTGGCCGCCGCCGGCAGCCCGGAG
>NZ_BAZI01000646.1 GCF_001310775.1 Stenotrophomonas pictorum JCM 9942 | reverse complement strand
CGGCCTTCTCGCCTTCCAGAATGGCGCGGCCGCGCTGCTCGAAATCGGCCGCACCGATATCCAGCACCTGCGGGCGGATGATCACGTCGGCGCGCGCCAGTTCCTGCTCGCCCAGCCGCTGGCCCATGATGGTGATCGACTGGCCGACCGCGCCGAGCAGGCCGCTGGGGCGCTGGCCGGTGGCGCGGCTGGAAATATCCACCGCGATCACGAACTCGGCACCGAGCTGGCGTGCCGCGTCCACCGGCACCGGGCTGACCACGCCGCCATCGACGAAGGTCTTGCCGCCGATGCTGACCGGCTCGAACACGCCGGGAATCGAGCTGGAGGCGCGCACCGCCTGGCCGACATTGCCGCGCACGAACACCGCGCGGTCGCCGGTCTCCAGCTGGGTGGCGACCGCGGCGAACGGTTTCTTCAGCTGCTCGGCCGGCTTGTTCCCGACCTGGGTGTTGACGTAGTCCTGCAGCTTCTGGCCCTGCACCAGGCCACCGGAGAACAGGCGGATGTCGCGGATGCTGGCTTCATCCAGCGCCACCGCCTTCTGCTGCATCTGGAACGCGTTCATGCCGCTGGCATAGAGCGCGCCGACCACGCTGCCGGCGCTGGTGCCGGACACCACCACCGGCTCGAAGCCGTTGGCCTCGAGCATCTTGATCACGCCGATATGGGCAAAACCCTTGGCCGCGCCGCCGCCCAGCGCCACGCCGATCTTCACCGGCTTGACCGGGGTCACCGGCGCGGCCACCGCCGGTGCGGCGGGTTTGACGTTCTCACCGCCGCAGGCGGCCAGCAGGCCAAGCAGGGAAAGGAACAGCAGCAGGCGGGAAGTGCGCGCTTTCATGATTAACAGGGGGCGTCGGAAAGGGCGCCAGCATAGCGCTTCGCGCCTTGCCGACGCCGGCCCCCGTGCTCCCCGTTTAGAACCGGTTGTCGCCGTCCAGCAGCCGCCCCAGGCCGCCCAGCACCGAGCCTTCGCCGCGGCTCTGGCCACCGCCCTGCGG
>NZ_BAZI01000645.1 GCF_001310775.1 Stenotrophomonas pictorum JCM 9942 | reverse complement strand
GGGCGGCCTGTTCGGCCGGCTTGGAGCAGGCGCTGATGGCGGCGGCCAGGGCCAGCGGGAGCAGCAGTTTGGAGAGCGTGGACATGGGAGTTTCCTTGAGGAAGAGAGAGGAACGGAGGCAGTTTCAACACGCCGGCGTCAGCGGATGTGATGACCGCCGGCGATGGAACACTTACTCGATGCGCGCGGCTTCATCGAAGGACAGGCGCGGCAAACGCGGGAACAGCCCGGACGGATCGCCATAGCCCAGGTTGACCAGGAAGTTGGACTTGATCGCGGTGCCGGCAAAGAACGCCTCATCGACCTTGGCGTTGTCGAAGCCGGACATCGGACCGGCATCCAGGCCCAGCGCGCGCGCGGCCAGGATCAGGTAGCGCCCTGCAGGCTGCCGTTGCGGAACGCGGCCTCGTGGCGACCCTCACGCGGGCCATCGAACCAGCTCTTGGCATCGGTGTGCGGAAACAGGTACGGCAGCTTCTCGTGGAAATCCAGGTCAAACCCGATGATCGCCGTGACCGGCGCGGCCAGGGTCTTGGCCAGATTGCCTTCGGACAGCGCCGGCGCCAGCTTCTGCTTGGCCTCGGCGGATTTGACGAACACAAAGCGTGCCGGGCTGGCGTTGGCCGAGGTCGGCGCCCACTTCACCAGGTCGTACAGCGCGCGCAGCTGGCTGTCTTCAACCGGGCGGTCCTGGAACGTGTTCTGGGTGCGGGCGGTGCGGAACAGCTGGTCGAGCGCGGCATCGTTGAAGATGTCGGACATGGAAACTCCGTGGTGAATTGGCTACGGTCGTGGCGCTGGGCCGGAAAGGCCCGGACAATGACACGACGAGTGGACGCAGTGTAGAGCGCCACGACTGATGCAACACCCGGCCTTACTGAAACGAATTGATGCCAAACGCGAAACGATCGACGCTTCCCTGGACGATCACCGACGGCCGCGCCGGCAACGTCCGCCAAGCGGTCGCGTTGGCATCGGCGTTGCGTCTGGGCGGCCAGCAACGGCTG
>NZ_BAZI01000644.1 GCF_001310775.1 Stenotrophomonas pictorum JCM 9942 | reverse complement strand
CGGGCTGCGCAGCACCAGCGTCAGCGCGCCGGCAGCCAGGGCCAGGGTGATCGCCATCGTCAGCCCGGCTCCAATGGCGGCGAACAGGGCGCCGCGTGACGGCAGCGGCTGCCAGTGGCCTTCAGCAGCGACCGGAGCGGGAGGAAGTTCGGGGGGTTGGATCGACAAGCGAAGATTCCAGCGATGAGGCTGGAGCGAGCCTAGCATCCGCCCGCAGGCGTGTGAGCCGGGTTTACTGCGCGGCCATGATCAGCGCAT
Organism: Stenotrophomonas pictorum JCM 9942; assembly: GCF_001310775.1. GTDB lineage: Bacteria > Pseudomonadota > Gammaproteobacteria > Xanthomonadales > Xanthomonadaceae > Stenotrophomonas > Stenotrophomonas pictorum. The sequence continues at coordinate 752 of NZ_BAZI01000644.1, read as the reverse complement.
CGACGTCGAGCTGATGGCCGGCGCGCACGGCCTTGGTGCGCAGGTACTGCTCGTTCTCGGCGGTGATCTCGCCGGTTACCGCCACGCAACCGACCACTTCGATGCCGGCGTTGCGCAGATGCTGCACCTTGCTCGGATTGTTGGTCAGCAGCTGGATGCGGCGCACGCCCAGCCCCCGCAGCATCGCCGCGGCACTGGCATAGCGGCGCTCGTCCGGGCCGAAGCCCAGTTGCGCGTCGGCATCGATGGTGTCCAGGCCTTCGTGCTGGTAGCCGTAGGCGCGCATCTTGGCGGCGATGCCGGTGCCGCGGCCTTCCTGGTCCAGATACAGCAGGACGCCGCCGCCCAGTTCCTTGAGCGTGCGCAGGCCGCGGCGCAGCTGGTCGCCGCAATCGCACTTGAGCGAGCCGAACAGGTCGCCGGTCAGGCAGGACGAATGCACCCGCACCGGCACGATGCCGCCCATGTCCGGAGTGCCGACGATCACCGCCACCTGGTCGCGCTGCGCCACGCCGCCGCGGAACACGGCGAACTCGCTCATGCCCACATCGCGCAACGGCACCGGCGAACGCGTCACCAGTTCGTAATCCTGGCCGGCCTGGGCGGCCCCTTCGGCGAGGTCGGCGATCTCCAGGTGCATGCACGGGTCAAACGGCGAATCGCTGGCCGGCAGTTCCACCGCCACCATCGCCGGCAGCAACAGGCCCAGCCGCGCCAGTTCCACCGCGGCGGCATCGCGGGCGTCGCCAGCG
>NZ_BAZI01000643.1 GCF_001310775.1 Stenotrophomonas pictorum JCM 9942 | reverse complement strand
CCGCCCCGCGCCGCCTGCCACCTCGCTGCGCACGCACGGGCCGCTGCGCATCGGCTTTCTGTCCAACGGCTTCGGCGCCCATCCCACCGGCCTGCTGACCGTGGCGCTGTTCGAGCAGCTGCGCGCGCACCCGTCGCTGCAGATCCACCTGTTCGCGATCAACCGCGACGATGGCAGCACGATCCGCCAGCGCCTGCGTACGGCCAGTCACACCCTGCACGACGTGGAGGGACAACCGCACACCGGCATCGCCCGGCGCATCCGCGAAGCCGGTATCGACATCCTGTTCGACCTGCGCGGGTGGGGCGGCGGCGGCACGCCGGAGGTGCTGGCAATGCGCCCGGCGCCGCTGCAGATCAACTGGTTGGCCTACCCCGGCACCTCGGGTGCGCCGTGGATCGATTACGTGCTGGCCGACAGTTTCGTGCTGCCACCCGCGCTTGAACACGGTTTCAGCGAGAAGGTGCTGCGCCTGCCGCGGGCGTTCCAGCCCTCGGACAACACCCGTGTGCCCGAACCGCCGCCGGCGCGGGAGGACTGCGGCCTGCCCGCAGACGCGGTGGTGCTGTGCTGCTTCAACAACAGCTACAAGCTCAACCCGCGCAGCGTCGGGCGGTTGCTGGAGATCCTGCGGCAGGTGCCCGACAGTGTGCTGTGGCTGCTGTCCGGACCGGGCCAGGCCGATGCGCGGTTGCGCGCGATCGCCCGCCAGCAGGGTCTGGATCCGGCGCGTCTGGTGTTCATGGCCAAGCTGCCGCACCCGCAGTATCTGGCGCGCTACCGGCATGCCGACCTATTCCTGGACACGCATCCGTACAACGCCCACACCACCGCCTCGGACGCGCTGTGGGCCGGTTGCCCGGTGCTCACCGCACCCGGCCATACCTTTGCCGCACGCGTGGCCGGCAGCCTCAACCATCACCTGGGCCTGGACGACATGAACGTGGCCGACGACGCTCGCTTCGTCCAGACAGCCGTGGCGCTGGGCAACGACCGCAGCGCGCTGCAGGC
>NZ_BAZI01000642.1 GCF_001310775.1 Stenotrophomonas pictorum JCM 9942 | reverse complement strand
CGCCTCCACCGCGCGGGCGTGCAGCTGCAGCGTGCCGTTGTCCCCGCTCCACGGCAGTTGCCCGGTGAGGCTGACCTGGCCGGCCTTCCAGTCCTCCCATTGCAGGCCACTGCCGCGCAGATCGGCGGTGATATCCGGCTGGCGGGGGGTACCGCGCAGGCGCAGCGTGCCGGCCAGCGTACCGCTGCTGCCGGGAAGAAGATCGGACAGATGCAACGGCTCCAGCCGGGCATCCACGTCCAGCCGATCGCCCACCTTGCCCGTGGCCTGGAGGCGGCTGTCGCCCATCACCAGACGCACATCGCCCTCGCCCTGGGTACCCCGCAGGGCCAGCTTGGCGCGTGCGTCCACCGCGCGACCGCGCAGCCGGCCCTTCAGCTGCGGCACGTCCAGCGTGGCCTCGAAACGCAGCTCGTCACTGCCCGCCGGTGCGGGCAGCTGCGTGCCGGTCGAGGCCAGCGTGCCGGACAGCTCGCCCTCCCAGCCGGGCACGAAATAGCCCGGATCGAAGCGGGCCAGGGTGGCGTCCACATCCCATGCCAGCACCGGGGCCCATGCCGCCGAACCGCTCAGTGCCAGTGAACCGCCCGGCATGGTGGCGGTGAGCTGCTCGATCCGCGCCTGCTGGTCGTTGCCGCGCACATCGAAATCGAGCTGCGCGCCCTGCGCCTCGCGCGCCACCTCGGCCTTGCCGATCGCCGCCCAGTTCTTCAGGTTGCCGGCCACGCCCAGGCGTGCCTCCTTCAGGTGCAGCGGTACCGGCGTGCGGTCGGCCACCGTGGGATCGGGTTCGGGGGTGAAGGTGAGCTGCTGGGCCACCACGGCAAAGCGGAAGCCCGGGTTCTGCGCATCACTGAAGTCGGCCGTGCCCTGCAGCCGGACAGTGCCCCCGAAAGCTTCGGCCACCAGCGGGGCGACGGTCAGCACCTGGTTTTCCAGCATCACATGGGACGGCGCCAGTACCAGTTCGTTCTCGCCCTGGCGCACCCGGCCGCGCAGCTGCGCCTTGCC
>NZ_BAZI01000641.1 GCF_001310775.1 Stenotrophomonas pictorum JCM 9942 | reverse complement strand
CCGGCGTACTGCAGGAACGCGCGCGGGGTGTCCGGCGAGGCCGGCGGCTGCGCTAGTAGATCGATCAAAATTTCGCCGAAACAAACAATCTTGCCCATCTGGCCTCAGCCTCCCTGGCTGTTGCCGACGCTGGAACGGGAACCGACCAGGCCGTAGAAAATGACATAGCCGTAGCACAGCAACGGCAATACGAAGGAATGGTGCACGCCGATACGGTCGGCCAGCAGGCCCTGCAGGAACGGCACCAGCGCGCCACCGACGATGGCCATGATCAGCAGGCTGGACGCCTTGTTGGTCAGCGGCCCCAGACGCTCGATGCCGAGCGCGAAGATGGTCGGGAACATGATCGAGTTGAACAGGCCGGTGGCCACCACCGAGTACAGCGCGACCTTGCCCTGGCTGCCCATGGTCAGGGCCAGCAGGCCCACGTTGACCAGCGCGAACAGGGCCAGCAGCTTGCGCGGCGAGAACCGCACCAGCAGCGCCGAGCCGGCGAAGCGGCCGACCATCGCCATGGTCCAGTACAGCGACACGTAGTGGGTGGCTTCCTGCTCGCTGAAGCCGCCGATGTTGGGCAGCGACAGATAGTTGACCAGGAAGCTGCCGATGGACACTTCGGCGCCGACGTAGAAGAAGATCGCCAGTACGCCGAACAGCAGGTGCCGATGGCGCAGCGCGTCGCCGTAGCTGTGGCGGGCGCTGTCGGCCTGCTCGCTGTTCTCGGTCAATGCCGGCAGGCGGAACAGGAACACGAACAGCGCCAGGGCAAACAGCGCGATACCCAGACCCAGGTACGGGCCCTGCACCGATTGTGCTTCGGCGGTGCGGTAGGCGACCTGTTCGGCCAGCGGCAGCACGGCCAGCTCGTCGGCGCTCTTGATGGTGTTGCCCAGGATCAGCAGGCCACCGAAGATCGGCGCGATCGCCGTGCCCAGCGAGTTCAGCGCCTGCGCCAGGGTCAGCCGGCTGGAGGCGGTGCGCTCGGGCCGAGCAGCGCGACGGTACGGGTTGGCCGC
>NZ_BAZI01000640.1 GCF_001310775.1 Stenotrophomonas pictorum JCM 9942 | reverse complement strand
GCCGACAACGCCGCGCTGCTGCAGGCGCTGGGGGTGTGGGCACAGATCGAGCGCGCGCAGGTGTGCCCGTACCGGCGCATGTCGGTCTGGGATGCCGCCGGTGGCGGCGATCTCACCTTCGATGCGGACACCCTGGGCCGGCGCGAGCTGGGCTGGATCGTCGAGAACGGATTGCTGGTGGACCGGCTGTGGGCGGCGTTGCCGGCGGCCGGAGTGCAGGTGTATTGCCCGGCACGGTGGAATCGATGGAGCAGGACGCGCACAGCGTGCGGCTGCGCCTGGACGATGGCCGCCGCGTCGAAGCGGCCATCGCCATTGCCGCCGATGGCGGCGAATCGACTCTGCGCACGCTGGCCGGACTGGAGGTCAGCAGGCACGACTATGGCCAGCGCGGCGTGGTCGGCTACATCGACAGTGAGCGGCCCAATGAGGCCACCGCCTGGCAGCGCTTCCTGGATACCGGTCCGCTGGCGGTGCTGCCGTATGAAAAGTACCGCAGCTCGATTGTCTGGACCCTGCCCGATGCCGAGGCCGAGCGGGTGCTGGCGCTGGATGATGCCGCGTTCGGGCGCGAACTGACCAACGCCTTCGCCGGACGGCTGGGGCCGATGACACCGGTCTCGCCGCGTGCGGCGTTCCCGCTGCGCCGGCAGCTGGCCAAGGCCTATGTCGCCGGCCGCGTGCTGACCCTGGGCGATGCCGCGCATGTGGTGCATCCGCTGGCCGGGCAGGGCGTGAATCTGGGCCTGCGCGATGTGGCCGGGCTGCGTGATCTGGTGCGTCAGGCCCGGCAGCGCCGGCAGGACTGGAGCACACCGCACCGCCTGCAACGCTGGGCGCGCACCCGTCGCAGCGAGAACACGGTTGCCGCCTACAGTTCGATGCGATCAACACGCTGTTCTCCAACGAGAGATGCACCTGACCCTGGCGCGCGGCACCGTGCTTGGCCTGGCCGGGCGGCTGCCGCCGTGCTGTCGATGCTGTGGAAGCGCGCCGCCGGCGTCTA
>NZ_BAZI01000639.1 GCF_001310775.1 Stenotrophomonas pictorum JCM 9942 | reverse complement strand
CAGCGGCAGTGCCGCGGCGGTCCCGCGGTGGCCGTGCACCGTGCGGGCGCGGAACAGCGAATTGACGATGGCTTCCTCGGTCGCCTCGGCCGCGGCCTGGAACAGGGGTGACATCGCCTCGCCGGCAAGGCTGCGCGCCGGCTGCACTGCGACTTCCGGATCACGCCGGTTTTCCCTGGCGGTGGAAAACGCGATGACGTAGTCACCCGAACCGTTGGACATCACCGACCGGTCCGCGCCAGCCCGACCAGCGCGCGATGCGCCAGCCGCTGCAGCTGCGCCGCATCCAGCGGGGCGTCGGTGGCCACCACCATCATGATGCTGCCATCGCCGGTACTCGGCGGCGGATTGGCTTGGCTGCGCGCGTACTCGGCCGGATCCGGCAACACCTTCCAGACCGGCACCCCGGCGATGGTCAGCTCGCCGCCGAAGTTGCTCTGCACCAGCACGCCCACGGTATAGCCGCCATCGCCCGCAGTCAGCTGGCGCGAACTGCTGCCGATCCCGCCCTTCCAGCCGAATGCGACCGTACCGGCACCGGCACCGACCGCGCCCTCCTCGACCGCACCGGTCGACGCTCCGCTCAGTGCCTGCTCGACCAGCGCCGGCGTCAACGGCCGCGCGCGGATGTCGCTGAGATAACCGTCGTTGGTTTCGCCCACCACCGGTTGATCGAGCGTACCTGCTCCATGCCCGGCTGGCGCAGCAGCCAGTCCGCCGTCGCATCGGCCACTTTCCAGGTGCTCAAGGTGCCGGTCAGCAGGATCGGCGTCTCCAGTTCGCCCAGTTCCTGCACCTGGGTGATGCCGGCCAACTTGCCGTAACCGTTGCCGACCACGATCGCCGCCGGTACCCGCTGCCGGTAGACGTTTCCGGCATGCGGCAGGATCGCGGTAACACCGGTGTGCAGACGGGTGCCTTCCGTCAATGTCGCATGGCCGACAGCGACCCCGGCCACGTCAGTGATCGCGTTCAACGGCCCGGTCGGCAGCGTGCCGATGACGACACCGGCCTGGCGCGC
>NZ_BAZI01000638.1 GCF_001310775.1 Stenotrophomonas pictorum JCM 9942 | reverse complement strand
GCAGCGCGGCCGGGCGGGCGGTGGCGATCAGCGCGTCGTTGCGGCGGTGTGCGCCAATCAGCGGGAGCACGCTCTGCAGAACGGCTGCCAGCAACGCGAGGATCAGCAGGACCTGTCCGATTTCAGGCAGCACTCAGGGCGTTTCCGTGGTGGCGGGGGCATCGGCGGGCACCTGGTGCTTGGTGTGCGCCATGCCCATCTTGTCGGCCAGTTCCTTGGGCATGTAGGTCTCGTCATGTTTGGCCAGCACGTCCTCGGCGACGAACACGCCATCGACCATGCGGCCGGTGGCGACCACCGCCTGGCCCTCGCGGAACAGGTCCGGCAGGATGCGGTCATAGGTGACCGGCAGCTGCGCGTCGCCATCGGTCACCTCGAAACGGGCCAGCAGGGCGCCGGTTTCGCGCTGGAACGAGCCCTTGGCGACCATGCCGCCGAGGCGGAAACGCGCGTCGGGCGCGACCTTGCCGGCCATCACTTCAGCCGGGGTATACAGGTAGGCGATGTTGCGCTGGAGCGCGGTGGCCACCAGGGCCGCGGCGATGCCGGCGGCGGCGAGTATCGCACCCACCAGCAGCAGGCGTCGGCGCTGGACAGGACTCATCGGCTCAACTCTCCCTGGTCGGCTTGCGGGGTGGCGCTGCGGCTGGCACGGGCCAGCCGGCTGCGGGCCTCACGCAGCTGCTGGCGCAACTGCAGCCGGGGGATGATGAAGTCCCACGCCAGTACCGCGAAGAAAACGCCATAGGCCAGCGCCACATACTTGAAGTAGCTCATTGTGCTTTCTCCAGACGTTCGCGTACCCAGCCCTTGCCGGTCTCGCGGCGCAGGTTGTCGGCGCGGGCGCGCGCCAGCAGCGAGCCGGCGAACCAGAACTTGGTGGCCAGCACCATCAGCCACAGCGGCAGGGTCATGCTGCTGTCCATGCTCGATTCGCCGAACACACGGATGGTCTGGCCCTGGTGCAGCGAATTCCACCACACCACCGAATAGCGGATCACCGGCAGCAGCACCACGCCGACG
>NZ_BAZI01000637.1 GCF_001310775.1 Stenotrophomonas pictorum JCM 9942 | reverse complement strand
GCAGCGCGCTGCAGGCGCTACGCGCGCGGCTGCGCGCCGCCCGCGCACACTCGGGCCTGTTCGACATGCAAGGTTTTGCCAGCGACTTTGCGGCCCTGCTGCAGCAGCTTGCCCGTCACCACGGCTGGCACGGCACTGACGCCGGCTGACCGCGGCCTGCGCTAGGCTCGGCGCTTCCCGACCTGGAGGGCCTATGGGCAAGCTCAAGCGCAAGCAGTACGAACAGCTGCTCGAACCGATGCAGCTGGAACTGGCCAATATGGCGCGCTGGGCCGCGCACCGCGGACAACGCATCTTGGCGCTGTTTGAAGGCCGCGACACCGCCGGCAAGGGCGGCGCGATCCAGGACATCGCCAAACACCTGAATCCGCGTCAGTGCCGCGTCGTCGCCCTGCCCCGGCCGACCGAGCGCGAAAGCACCCAGTGGTATTTCCAGCGCCACATCGCCCACCTGCCCGCCGCCGGCGAGATCGTGCTGATGGACCGCAGCTGGTACAACCGCGCCGGCGTGGAAAAGGTGATGGGTTATTGCACCGATGCGCAGTACCAGGCATTCCTCGCGCAGGCTCCTGCCTTCGAGAAACTGCTGGTGGACGATGGCATCCTGCTGTTCAAGTACTGGCTGGGGGTGGACCAGCAACAGCAGGAAGAGCGTTTCGCGCAGCGTCGCGACGATCCGCTCAAAGGCTGGAAGCTGTCACCGGTGGATCTGAAGGCACGCCCTGCCTACGCCGAGTACGGCAAAGCCCGCGACGCCATGCTCGCCGCCACCCACACCGCACACGCACCGTGGACGCTGGTGGATTTCAATGACCAGAAGCGCGGGCGCCTCACCCTGATCCGCAATCTGCTCGACCGGCTGCCGGACACCCGTGTCGACGAGCCGCCGATCGAACTGCCGCCACTCGCCGGCACCCCCCAAAAAGAGAAATACAGCGTGCTGCAACCCGTGCCGGATTTCCCCGTCGGCGATTGAACACCCCGGCGGCGGCGACGGACGAGATGCCCCGGAGCGGCGGCGTCCACG
>NZ_BAZI01000636.1 GCF_001310775.1 Stenotrophomonas pictorum JCM 9942 | reverse complement strand
CCCAGCTCGCGCGGCTGCCGCAGCCGCCGGGCCAGCGCCGGGGCGCACAATGGCGCGAACGGGGTATCGACAATGGCCGTGCAGTCTTGGCCCTGCCAGTCGCCCTCCCCGAAGCGGATCGCCAGGTCCAGCCCTTCACCGGCCAGGTCGATGCGGTTGTTGTGGGTCTGCACACGCAGTTCGATATCCGGATGGGCAGCCTCGAAGGCCGCCAGCCGTGGCAGCAGCCAGCCGGTGGCGAAGGTGCCGACCACGCCGACGGTGAGCACTTCGCGGAAGCGGCCGTCGCTGAAACGCGCCAGCGCGATCGCGATGCGGTCGAACGCCTCGGTCAGCACCGGATGCAGCGCCGCCCCTTCATCGGTCAGGGCCACGCCGCGTGGCAGGCGGTGGAACAGACTGACCTGCAGGCGGTCTTCCAGCGAGCGGATCTGGTGGCTCAGGGCGGCCTGGCTGACGCACAGCTCCAGTGCGGCCCGGGTGAAGTTCAGGTGCCGTGAGGCGGCCTCGAAGGCACGCAGGGCGTTGAGGGGCAGCGGCGGGCGGATCATGCAAAGCCATTAGGGCGGGTGATGGGTTGTCCGCATTATTCCGCCTTTGCTGCGGCAAGGGCGGGGTCAGCTGCAAATTCAGCTCATGGCTGATGCTGGTTTTTCGCGCTGGTCACAGGCCGCCGCGGCTTTCACCATCGTTGTCAGCCAATGCCCAGGAGAGTCCGCATGTTCGCCCGTCGCCAGTTCCTGAAGTTCGGGGGTGCCGCCCTGGCCAGTGCCGTTGCCGTGCCGGCACTGGCGCGGTTGGCCAACGCTACGGCACCTGCCCCGCCGGCCCGCGATTTCGCCGCGCTGGAAGCCGAAAGCGGCGGTCGGTTGGGCGTGTGCCTGTGGCATCCGGCCAGCGGTGCGCGCTATGGCCACCGCATGCAGGAACGCTTTCCGATGTGCAGCACCTTCAAGTTCCTGCTGTCGGCCGCGGTGCTGTATCGCGCCGATCGGGGCCAGCTCGCGCTGGACCGGCGCGTGCCGG
>NZ_BAZI01000635.1 GCF_001310775.1 Stenotrophomonas pictorum JCM 9942 | reverse complement strand
CGATCGCGTCACCAGCGCCGGCATGTGGCTGGTGGCCCACATGACCTACAGCCAGCGGGTCCGCACCGACGGCGCGGCCCTCGAGGCCGATGACTTCAAGGCCACGCCCGAAGGCCACACTGGCGGGTCCCTCAACATGGTGCCGGCCTACGCCGGCTACCTGCTGATGGACGCCCTGGATGGCGTCACCCGCGCATGGATGATGGGCCAGGGGCACTGCGTGGCCGCCATCGACGCGCTGAACGTGCTGGTTGGCAACATGACCGCCCGGCACGCCGAACGTTACGACCGCTCCGACGCGGGGCTGAGCCGGTTCGTCGGCGACTTCTATGCCTACACCCTCAATCCGGACGGAACACCGGCGTCGCCCCTGGGCTCCCACGTCAATGCGCACACCGCCGGGGGCGTGATGGAAGGCGGCTATCTCGGCTTTGCCGAACTGCAGTACGTGCATGCACCGCTCAAGGACGAACGCCTGGTGGCGTTCCTCAGCGACGGTGCGTTCGAGGAACAGCGCGGCAGCGACTGGGCGCCGCGCTGGTGGCGTGCCGAGGACAGCGGGCTGGTCAGCCCGATCATCATCCTCAACGGGCGGCGCATCGAACAGCGCAGCCAGATCGCCCAGCAGGGCGGCGAGCGGTGGCTGGACCGGCACCTGCGATTGAACGGCTTTGATCCGATCGCGCTGGACGGGCGCGATCCGGCCAGCATCGCGTGGGGTATCCATGTGATGGAGTCGCGCCTGCAAGCGGGCGCCGCCGTTCCCGATGCCGACGTGCGGCTGCCCTATGGCATTGCCGAAACCGTGAAGGGCTTCGGATTCCCCGGCGCCGGGACCAACGCCTCGCACAACCTGCCCCTGCCCGGGAATCCGTCGAAGGAGGCCGAGGCACGCGCGCTCTTCAATCAAGGCGCCGCGGCGCTGTTCGTGGCCGCGTCCGAGCTCGAGGAGGCTGTTGCCGCACTCAACAGCCACGACCTCCAGCAGCGCGTGCGCGAGCGCGACCATGCGCTGGCCGATCGCCAGGTGG
>NZ_BAZI01000634.1 GCF_001310775.1 Stenotrophomonas pictorum JCM 9942 | reverse complement strand
CCACTGCGGGCGCCCGCCCCGCCACTACGCATATTTTCAGGACAATCGAGCAAAAATCGCTCGGCTTCGGCGATTTTCGCTCGCGTGCGACCGAAAAATGGTCGTGAACGACCGAAAATCACTCGCGCATGGCCGAAAATGGTCGTGACCGACCAGAAATCGCTCGTGCACGGCCGCAAAACGGTCGCGCACGAGCCGGGAACGGCCAGCGGGCGGCGCCAATTCCGGCCAGCGGACAAAACAAAGGCGCCCTGCGGCGCCTTTGTCATCCCGCCCCCGCGGTGGCTCAGGCCACGCCGTGGTGCCGGCGCCAGCTGGCCAGGAACACCGCCGTGGCCGAAGCCACGTTCAGGCTTTCCACCGCACCGGTGCCCGGGATCGACAGGCGCAGGTCGCAGCCCTGCGCGAATTCGCGGTCCATGCCCTGCCCTTCGGCACCCATCACATAGACCATGCGCGCCGGCAGCGCCGTGTTGAACACATCGTCGCCGTCCTCGACCAGCGTCGCGGCCAAGCTGAAGCCGGCATCGCGCAGCTGCGCCATAGCCTGCGGCAGTGCCGGCAGGCGAACCAGCGAGACGAACTCGGCGCCGCCCTCGGCCACCCGCGCCGCGGCGCCAGACAGGGCCAGCGTCGATTCAGACGGCAGCAGGATCGCGTTGACCCCGAAATGCGCGGCCGAGCGCAGGATCGCGCCGAAGTTGTGCGGATTGCCCACGCCATCGAGCCACAGCGCCAGCACCGGGCCGTCCTGCAGTCCCCCCAGCCAGGTCGCCAGCGGCAGCGGCTCGGTACGCAGCACGTCGGCCACCACGCCTTCGTGGTGGGTGGTCGCCGCCAGCTTGTTCAGATCGCCCTCGCCCACCACGCGGTAGCCGACGCGGTTGGCCACGCACCACTTCAGCATCGGCTGAAGCCGCGGGATCATCGCCTCGGCCAGGTACAGCTTGCGCATGGCCTCCGGGCGGCGCGCGAACATGGTCTGCACGGCATTGACGCCGTACAGGCGCAGCTCGTCGTTGCCGCGGATCGGCGG
>NZ_BAZI01000633.1 GCF_001310775.1 Stenotrophomonas pictorum JCM 9942 | reverse complement strand
CGGCGCGCCCCGGCACACCGGAAGGCCGCGCCGGGGCGGCGCTGCCGTAAACGACGACACCCGGCATCGGCCGGGTGTCGTGAGGGGATTGCAGGACGTGTTACTTACCGGGCCTTGGCCTGGTTGGCCACGGCCTCGGCAGCCTTTTTGGCCGCTTCCGGATCGCCCAGGTAACGGAACGACTGCACCGCCAGGTCGTCATCCAGCTCGAACAGCAGCGGAATGCCGGTAGGGATGTTGAGCTCGAGGATTTCTTCCTTGCTCACGTTGTTGAGGTACTTGTACAGCGCGCGCAGCGAGTTGCCGTGGGCGGTGACCAGCACGGTCTTGCCGTCCTTGAGCTGCGGGGCAATGGCATCAAACCAGTACGGCAGCACGCGATCGAGCGTGGTGGCCAGCGATTCGGTGGCCGGCAGCGCGTTGCGGTCCAGGCCGGCGTAGCGGCGGTCGTGGCTGGGATGGCCCGGATCGGCCAGGTCCATGGGCGGCGGCGGGATGTCATAGGAACGGCGCCACACCTTGACCTGGTCCTCGCCGTGCTTGGCGGCGGTCTCGGCCTTGTCCAGGCCCTGCAGGCCACCGTAATGACGCTCGTTCAGACGCCAGGATTTGGCAACCGGCAGCCAGTCCTGGCCCATCTCGGCCAGCGCGCCCTGCAGGGTGTGGATGGCACGCTTGAGCACGGAGGTGTGGGCGACATCGAACTGCAGCCCTTCTTCCTTCATCAAGCGGCCGGCGGTGGCGGCCTCCTGGCGGCCCTGCTCGGTGAGATCGACATCGACCCAGCCGGTGAAACGGTTGTCGAGGTTCCACTGGCTTTGGCCATGGCGCAACAGCACGAGTTTACGGGTCACAGCAGAGGTCTCCGGAGGTGGGGTAGGCGCTGGATTGTAGCCGCTTCACGCGGAGTGGCCGCGCACGCCACGCCGCCTTGATCGGGGCCGTGCCATGCTGCCGGCATGCTCGACACCGCCTTGCCCCCGCTGCCCGAGCGGCCGACCCCGGAAGATCTGCGTGCGCTGCGGGCCCTGCAGAGC
>NZ_BAZI01000632.1 GCF_001310775.1 Stenotrophomonas pictorum JCM 9942 | reverse complement strand
GCTGCTGGCCCACACGCTGCCGCACGCCACCGTGGCCATCTCCAACCCGAGCTGGGAAAACCACCGTGCGGTGTTCACCGCGGCCGGTTTCAAGGTGGTGGATTACACCTACTTCGACGCCGCCCGCCACGGCCTGGACTTCGACGGCATGCTCGCCGACCTGGCCAAGCTGGCACCGGGCACCACGGTGCTGCTGCACGCCTGCTGCCACAACCCGACCGGCGCGGACCTGACCGAGGCGCAGTGGAAGCAGGTCGCCGCGCTGCTGAAGGAACACCAGCTGTTCCCGTTCATCGACATGGCCTACCAGGGCTTTGACAAGGGCATCGCCGAGGACGGCGTGGCCGTGCGCATCGTCGCCGAGGCCGGCATCGACAGCTTCATCGTCGCCAACTCCTACTCCAAGTCGTTCTCGCTGTATGGCGAGCGCGTCGGCGCGCTGTCGGTGGTCGCGGCCGACGCCGCGCAGTCCAGGGCGGTGCAGTCGCACATCAAGCGCATCATCCGCACGATCTACTCCAGCCCGTCCACCCACGGTGCCGCGCTGGTGGCCGGGGTGCTGGGCAGCACCGAGCTGCGCGCGATGTGGGAAGAGGAACTGGGCCAGATGCGCACCCGCATCCACGCCCTGCGCGCCGGACTGGTGGCCAAACTGGCCGAACTGGGCGCACCGGAGTTCGCCTTCATCCAGCAGCAGGCCGGCATGTTCTCCTACTCGGGGCTGAGCCGCGCGCAGGTGGATACGCTGCGGGACGAGTACGGCATCTACGCCGTCGGCACCGGCCGTATCTGCGTGGCCGCACTGAACCAGGGCAACCTGGATTACGTGGCCAAGGCCGTGTGCGCGGTCAGCCGCAGCTGAGCACCGGCCATGCGCCAGTGACACAAAAAGCCCGGGGAAACCCGGGCTTTTTTGGTCTCCCGGCGGGCGTCACCCCCGAGGTCCGCAGCCCGGACAAGCCGGAGGCCGGGAACCGGTGCCTGTCCGTTTTCCCGCCGTCTCATCCCGTCCCCAAGGCCACCAGCGCCGCCCCGATCAC
>NZ_BAZI01000631.1 GCF_001310775.1 Stenotrophomonas pictorum JCM 9942 | reverse complement strand
GGGTACCCGCAGCACTGGCCATGACCACCACCGCGCGCCCGGTTTTCGCGTGCGTCCCGGCTGAGGGCGTGCGCCCCGGCGGGGGCCGGCGTAGCAGGCGCGGACCCGATCGATACGGTATGGCCGCTCAGGCGCCGTTGGCGAACAGGTCGCGGTGGAAGAAATAGATTTCCTGCGCCAGGAAGCGCCAGCTGGTGTGGAAGCTGCGAAAACGCGTGCTGGGTGTGGACGAGGCCAGCGCGTCGATGCCCAGCTCGCGCGAGAGCCGCAGCGCGCGCGCCATGTGCAGCGGATCACTAACCACGATCACCTTGTGCATGCCGTGCTCGGCCATCAGCTGCCGCGCCTCGACCAGGTTCTGGCGGGTGGTGCGCGAGCGGGTCTCGATCAGGATGTCGCGGTCGGGCACGTTCTGCCTGAGCGCATAACGCCGCGCCACCTGTGATTCGGAAAAGCGGGCACGCGCGCCGCCAAAGCCGCCGGTGAAAATCAGCTTCGGGGCGTAGCCCTGCTGATACAGGTCCAGCCCATGGCGGATGCGTTCCTCGAATACCGGCGAGGGCCGGGCGTCATACGCCGCCGCCCCCAGCACGATGATCGCGTCGGCCGGCGCGGCCTGGTCGCGATCGCCGACCCAGATGATCCAGGCCGCCACCCCCAGCAGCCACAACAGCAGCAGCACGCCCAGGCGCCACAGCCATCCGAGCAGGCCCGGCGACCGTTGCCGGGCACTCATGGACGACTCCACGGCAGGGCGTCCAGATCGACATTGCCGCCGGACAGGATCACCCCGACGTTGCGCCCGGCAAACCGTGCCGGGTCGGCCAGAATGGCGGCCAGCGCGATCGCCGAGGACGGCTCCACGGTCTGCTTGAGCACCTGCCACAGCCGGCGCATCGCCGCCACGGTAGCGTCATCGTCCACGGTGATCACGCTGGCCCGGCCATGCAGCAGGGCGAAATTGGGCGCGCCCAGCGCGCCACGCAGACCATCGCACACGGTGGCGGGAACGAAATCGGGCTGGCGCTGGCCGCTGGCCAACGATCG
>NZ_BAZI01000630.1 GCF_001310775.1 Stenotrophomonas pictorum JCM 9942 | reverse complement strand
CCCGCCAGCCCGGGCCGCCAGCCCGGTCCTGACGGATGCTATTGAAGGAGTGCATTGATGCGTATCTGGGCCGTTGCCAACCAGAAAGGTGGCGTTGGCAAAACCACAACCACGCTGGCGCTGGGTCGCGGCCTGGCCGCGCTGGGCCACAAGGTCCTGCTGATCGACCTGGATCCGCACTCCTCGCTGACCCGGGCGTTCGGCGTCCCGCTCGAACCGGCACCGACCGGCGTACTGGAGCTGTTCGCCACGCCGCCGGCCGATATCGGCGCGCTCAGCCATGCCAGCCGCATTCCCGGCCTGGATTACCTGTGCGCCCAGGCGGCACTGGCCACGCTGGAGCGCCGCAGCGCCAACCAGCCCGGGCTGGGGCTCGCCCTGCAACAGGCGTTCACCCGCCATGGCGGGCAGCACGACTACATCCTGCTGGACTGCGCGCCCACGCTGGGCCTGCTGATGATCAACGCGCTGGCCGCCGCCGATCGTCTGATCATTCCCACCCAGGCCGAGCCGCTGGCGCTGCACGGGCTCGACGGCATGGTCCGCACGGGCGAGATGGTCGAGCGCTCGCGCCAGCGTCCGCTGCCGATCTCGATCCTGCCGACCTTGTTCGACCGCCGCACCCGCACCGGCAACGAAACCCTCAAGCAGATGCAGGACCGGCACGGCGCGCGCGTCTGGGAAGAGGCGATCCCGGTGGACACCAGCATCTCCAACCCGAACGCGCTGACGGTACCGGCGATCGGCGACGCCTATCCCGGTCGTGCGCTGCTGGCCTACCGGCGGGCGCTGGAATGGCTGCGCGGCGCCGATGCCAGCCTGCTGGAGCACGCGGCATGAGCAACACCGACGTGCTGGATGACTATCTGGGCGAACTGCTGCAGACCGTAGTACCGGCCGCGCCTGCGGCAGCGGTCGAGGCCATCGCCATGGCGCTGCCGGCTGTACCCGAGCCCAAGCCCGAACCGGAACCCGAACCGCTGCCAGAACCCGCAGCGGCAGGGCCGACAACGGCGTCCGAATCCGAGCCAGCTCCCATCGTCGATGCG
>NZ_BAZI01000629.1 GCF_001310775.1 Stenotrophomonas pictorum JCM 9942 | reverse complement strand
CAGCGTCCGACCTGCGCGACATCCAACTGCGACTGGCAGCGCACCGCGCGGACCAGCACGCGGGCACGCAGAGCCGCGACGCTGCCGTCGCTGACCACCTGGCCGCGCAGCATCACGCAGATGCGGTCGGCCAGTTGCTCTGCCTCTTCCAGATAGTGGGTGGTCAGCACCACCGCCGTTCCCTCGCCCACCAGGGTGCGCACCGTGGCCCACAGCCGCTGCCGCGCGGGCAGGTCGAGGCCGACGGTGGGCTCATCCAGAAACAGCAGGCGCGGCCGGCCACAGATGGCGACGGCGAACTGCACCCGTCGCTGCTGGCCTCCGGAAAGTCTTCCGTAGCGACGTTGCAGCAGGTCCTCGATA
The DNA here is from genome assembly GCF_001310775.1 of Stenotrophomonas pictorum JCM 9942. Lineage (GTDB taxonomy): Bacteria > Pseudomonadota > Gammaproteobacteria > Xanthomonadales > Xanthomonadaceae > Stenotrophomonas > Stenotrophomonas pictorum. Next base: position 696 of record NZ_BAZI01000629.1, on the reverse strand, counting down.
CCGACCAGCGCCGCACATTCGTCCACGGCACGCGGCATCGGGTAGTAACTGGCCGACAGCCGCAGCAGTTCCGCCACGGTCAGGGTTTCCGGCAGCTGCGCTTCCTGCAGCATCACCCCGATGTTGCGCCGTGCCGACAGTTGCTGCGGATCGTCACCGAACAAGCGCACCTGCCCGGCATCGGCGCGCAGCAGGCCCAGCAGCAGGCCGATGGTGGTGCTCTTGCCGGCGCCGTTGGGCCCGAGCAGCGCCAGCACCTGGCCCGCATGCAGGTCCAGGTCCACGCCATCCAGCGCCGCCAACGCACCGTAGCGTTTGTACACACCACGCAGGCTGGCCAGCACTTCCTTGCCGTGCTCCATAACGATCATCTCCGGGGGAATGACGACAAGGTAGGCGCGACACGACCGTGGCGGCAGTCACTGCGATCAGGCAAAGCAGGTGACACCCGTCACCTGTGCCGCCGCTGCCGGCTGCCTATGCTTGGCTCCAGCCCTGACCTTCCCGTCGCACCGGTTTGGGGTACCTTCCGTCACATTCCCCGTCACGCGCCGTCTTCTCCCACATGAATGCATCTGCTGAACTGCTGAAGGAACTCCGCATCGACCGCTCCGCGCCGCCGCGCGGCCCCTCGCCATCACGGCGCTGGTGGTGGGTGGTGGCGGGTCTGGCGCTGCTGCTGGCCCTGGCCGCGGG